>NZ_JCAKMY010000007.1:0-119040 GCF_059515845.1 Acinetobacter sp. CY79 | reverse complement strand
CGACTGTTTGGGGTTGTATAGTCAAGTAATTAAGTGCATGTGGTGGATGCCTTGGCAGTCAGAGGCGATGAAAGACGTAATAGCCTGCGATAAGCTCCGGGGAGGCGGCAAATATCCTGTGATCCGGAGATTTCTGAATGGGGAAACCCACTTACCATAAGGTAGGTATTGCAACATGAATACATAGTGTTGCAAGGCGAACGAGGGGAAGTGAAACATCTCAGTACCCTTAGGAAAAGAAATCAATTGAGATTCCCTTAGTAGCGGCGAGCGAACGGGGAAAAGCCCATTAAGTCATATCAGTTCTAGTGGAATGCTCTGGGAAGTGCAACCGTAGTGGGTGATAGTCCTGTACACGAAAGGGCTGATATGATGATGTCGAGTAGGGCGGGGCACGTGAAACCTTGTCTGAATATGGGGGGACCATCCTCCAAGGCTAAATACTCCTGACTGACCGATAGTGAACCAGTACCGTGAGGGAAAGGCGAAAAGAACCCCTGTGAGGGGAGTGAAATAGATCCTGAAACCGCATGCATACAAGCAGTGGGAGCCGGCATTGTGTCCGGTGACTGCGTACCTTTTGTATAATGGGTCAGCGACTTACATTCAGTAGCAAGGTTAACCGAATAGGGGAGCCGTAGAGAAATCGAGTCTTAATAGGGCGTTTAGTTGCTGGGTGTAGACCCGAAACCAGGCGATCTATCCATGAGCAGGTTGAAGGTTGGGTAACACTAACTGGAGGACCGAACCCACTGTCGTTGAAAAGCCAGGGGATGACTTGTGGATAGGGGTGAAAGGCTAATCAAGCCTGGTGATAGCTGGTTCTCCCCGAAAGCTATTTAGGTAGCGCCTCGGACGAATACCATTGGGGGTAGAGCACTGTTTCGGCTAGGGGGTCATCCCGACTTACCAAACCGATGCAAACTCCGAATACCAATGAGTACTATCCGGGAGACAGACTGCGGGTGCTAACGTCCGTAGTCAAGAGGAAAACAATCCAGACCGCCAGCTAAGGCCCCAAAATCATAGTTAAGTGGGAAACGATGTGGGAAGGCATAGACAGCTAGGAGGTTGGCTTAGAAGCAGCCACCCTTTAAAGAAAGCGTAATAGCTCACTAGTCGAGTCGGCCTGCGCGGAAGATGTAACGGGGCTAAAACTATGTGCCGAAGCTGCGGATTTGCAATTTATTGCAAGTGGTAGGGGAGCGTTCTGTAAGCCGATGAAGGTGGATTGAGAAGTCTGCTGGAGGTATCAGAAGTGCGAATGCTGACGTGAGTAACGACAATGCGAGTGAAAAACTCGCACGCTGAAAGACCAAGGGTTCCAGTCCAACGTTAATCGGGGCTGGGTGAGTCGACCCCTAAGGCGAGGCCGAAAGGCGTAGTCGATGGGAAATTGGTTAATATTCCAATACTTCTGTGTAATGCGATGAGAGGACGGAGAAGGTTAAGTCAGCCTGGCGTTGGTTGTCCAGGTGAAAGGTTGTAGGCATGTATCTTAGGCAAATCCGGGGTACTCTATGCTGAGAACTGATAGCAAGCTGCACTTGTGCAGTGAAGTGGCTGATACCATACTTCCAGGAAAAGTCTCTAAGCTTCAGTTACACAGGAATCGTACCCGAAACCGACACAGGTGGTCAGGTCGAGTAGACCAAAGCGCTTGAGAGAACTCTGCTGAAGGAACTAGGCAAAATGGTACCGTAACTTCGGGAGAAGGTACGCTGCTGGCGGTGATAACCCTTGCGGTTTGAGCGGCGAGCAGCCACAGAAACCAGGCCCCTGCAACTGTTTATTAAAAACATAGCACTCTGCAAACACGAAAGTGGACGTATAGGGTGTGATGCCTGCCCGGTGCTGGAAGGTTAATTGATGGGGTTAGCGTAAGCGAAGCTCTTGATCGAAGCCCCAGTAAACGGCGGCCGTAACTATAACGGTCCTAAGGTAGCGAAATTCCTTGTCGGGTAAGTTCCGACCTGCACGAATGGCATAATGATGGGGGCGCTGTCTCCAGCAGAGACTCAGTGAAATCGAATTCGCCGTGAAGATGCGGTGTACCCGCGGCTAGACGGAAAGACCCCGTGAACCTTTACTGCAGCTTGACATTGAACTTTGATCTTACTTGTGTAGGATAGGTGGGAGGCTTTGAAACTCGGACGCTAGTTCGAGTGGAGCCAATCTTGAAATACCACCCTGGTAATATTGAGGTTCTAACTCTGCTCCATGATCTGGAGCGAGGACCATGTCTGGTGGGTAGTTTGACTGGGGCGGTCTCCTCCTAAAGAGTAACGGAGGAGTACGAAGGTGCGCTCAGCGTGGTCGGAAATCACGCGTAGAGTATAAAGGCAAAAGCGCGCTTAACTGCGAGACCCACAAGTCGAGCAGGTACGAAAGTAGGTCTTAGTGATCCGGTGGTTCTGTATGGAAGGGCCATCGCTCAACGGATAAAAGGTACTCTGGGGATAACAGGCTGATACCGCCCAAGAGTTCATATCGACGGCGGTGTTTGGCACCTCGATGTCGGCTCATCTCATCCTGGGGCTGAAGCAGGTCCCAAGGGTATGGCTGTTCGCCATTTAAAGAGGTACGCGAGCTGGGTTTAGAACGTCGTGAGACAGTTCGGTCCCTATCTACCGTGGGCGTTGGAAATTTGAGAGGATCTGCTCCTAGTACGAGAGGACCAGAGTGGACGAACCTCTGGTGTACCGGTTGTGACGCCAGTCGCATCGCCGGGTAGCTATGTTCGGAAGGGATAACCGCTGAAAGCATCTAAGCGGGAAGCCTACCTCAAGATAAGATTTCCCAAGGACTTTATGTCCTCTAAAGAGCCGTTGAAGACTACAACGTTGATAGGTTGGATGTGGAAGCATAGTGATATGTGAAGCTGACCAATACTAATTACTCGTGAGGCTTGACTATACAACACCCAAACAGTTGTTGTATAAAAGCTCAATTGATTCGATATACATCAAAATAGCTTGATTCAGTAAGCCGTTAGTATCACAATATTCAACTCAGATATATCTGTTAATAACTTCTTTGACCAAGCAACGGCATACATCAAACGATGTGAATAAGACCCAAGCAAAGTCACAACAGTTGTGCTGGCGACAATAGCAAGAGTGAACCACCTGATCCCTTCCCGAACTCAGAAGTGAAACCTCTTTGCGCTGATGGTAGTGTGGGGTTACCCATGTGAGAGTAAGTCATCGCCAGCTCATTATTCCTAAAAACACCCCCTGACTCGTGCAGGGGGTGTTTTTTTATGTTTGGGTGTTTTTTATTGGGGATTGTGCTGGCGACAATAGCAAGAGTGAACCACCTGATCCCTTCCCGAACTCAGAAGTGAAACCTCTTTGCGCTGATGGTAGTGTGGGGTTACCCATGTGAGAGTAAGTCATCGCCAGCTCATTATTCCTAAAAACACCCCCTGACTCGTGCAGGGGGTGTTTTTTTATGTTTGGGTGTTTTTTATTGGGGATAAAATAGAAAGTCTGGAATTCTATTTTAAAATTTAATTTCTAACCATTTGATTTATTATAACTATTTTAATTGTCACGAAGCTGAAATTTATTTGTCATCAATTCAAATTATAAATATCAAGTTCACAAGAAATATTTTATGGACTTATGAAATTTTTTATAACGACTGCCTTGGCACTATCGGTTACAACCCTATTAGGATGTAATGATTCTGATGAAAAACATGTTAAAGCATCAACTCAAATCAATGAGCCAACTTTAGTTTCATTTGCCAAACTTGATGTCAATACCTATGCAGATGGTCCACAATCAGGCAAGGATGTCAAAGGTGCAAATGGCATTTTTCCGATGTTTCCTGGACAGCCTGTGCAAGGTTTTTCAGCAGCATTAAAAAATAAAGATGGTACTTATCTAGTCATGTCAGATAATGGCTTTGGTTCTCAAGATAATTCATCAGACTATTTATTGCGATTGCATCATCTTTCAGCTGATTTCAAAAAAGCGAACACAGGAACAGGACAAGTTAAGCATCTTTCCTATATTCAACTTCGAGATCCGAATAAGCTTATTCCTTTTGAAATTACTCATCAGTTCACAGCAGATAGATTACTGACAGGTGCTGACTTTGATCCTGAGTCTATGCAACGTGCACCAAATGGAGATATTTGGATTGGAGATGAGTTCGGACCATATTTATTACATTTTAGTGCAGAGGGTATTTTATTAAGCCCTCCAATAGCTCTACCAGATCCTAAGTTGCAGGGTTCAGAACTGAGATCTCCACAGAATCAGCTCAATAAAAATCCTAATAGTTTTATACAACCACTCGTTCAACGTAGTGGTGGTTTTGAAGGGATGGCAATATCACCTGATGGAAAGTATTTATATCCTTTACTAGAGAAGCCTTTAACAACAGAATCTCAGTCACGCTTAATCATTTCTGAATTTGATATCGCTAGAAAAGCTTATACAGGCAACATTTATTACTTTGATTTGAATAGTAAAGCGACGGCTATTGGAGATTTCCAATTATTTAATGAGAAAGAAGGGATTATTATTGAGCGGGACGATACTGAAAATAATTTGGGCGGTTATAAGAAACTGATTAAAGTTAAGTTGAATCAGTATGGTGAGTCTGTACAACGTCAAGATTTAGTCAATCTTATGGATATAGCCAATCCAAACCTATTGTTTGGAACCCCTCGAGAAGGCGATATCGCAGTGGGTCAGCGCTTTGGTTTTCCATTTCAAACCATTGAAGATATTATGATCGAAGGCCCTGATTTAATAACCGTATTGAATGACAATAACTTCCCAGGTTCTAGTGGTCGCAACAGTAAATTAGCAGATGATAATGAAGTGATTCAAATCAAACTTCCTCAGCCTCTTTATTAAATATTTGATTGATTAAATTCTTGAATGTTTCATCGATTTGAAGCATTCAAGCAATTAGATTTATTGATTTTTCAATGGTTTTAGTTTAGATAATAAAAGACCCCATCCGAAGATGGGGTCTTTTGTATTCTTTGCTTCTGCATGACTCTTGTCGTACGAAATTCCTTATGCCCTGATCTTTTATTGTTCTAATTTTAATCTTGTTATTGCTTTTATTATTTTAGTTTTCTTAGGAAACATCCTGTTTCGCTATACATAAATCATATTTAATTTCAAAAGTGAGATCTATAGGTCAATTTATTCAATTGCTGTAAGCAATGTCTTACACAAAATGAATAAACTAAAAAGCCACATATAAGCCGATGAAAAAAACAATATTTTGTAAAGTTAACGTTCTTGTAAAGAAAAGCACAATGAGACTTTATTTAATAAATAGAGCTTCGCATGCTAAAGTGAATGATATATCAATCTAGACAGATCGAGATCATTGTGGCTGATTTAAACAATAATAACCTTTTAGAATTTCCTTTATATCTTGCCAATAAACCAACAAAGACAGGGCAATGGCTTGAGGTTCATGATAAGTATTCTGGTCAGGTGTATGCCAAGGTTGCTTTGGCTGATGCTACAACACTGGATAAAGCCATTGATACTGCGCTTAAAGCAGAGCGTGAAATGGCAGCATTAAAACCATTTCAAAAGCAAAAAATATTGCTGCACTGTGTGGCTCGATTTAATGAACAACGCGAAGAATTAACCCATATTTTAATTGTAGAAGGGGGGAAACCCCGTACGGCTGCCGCGGCTGAAGTTGAGCGTTTAATTAATACGTTTCAGATTGCAGCAGATGCAGTATCTCAATTGGATGAGGGGCGTTTGATTCCTTTGGCTGTGACTCAAGCAGCATCGAACTATACTGGTATGGTTAAGCATGTACCCATTGGTGCAGTCTCGCTGATTAGCCCCTTTAATTTTCCATTGAATTTAACCGCTCATAAGATTGCACCAGCAATTGCAGCAGGTTGTCCTTTTGTTCTTAAACCTGCAAGTCTAACGCCGATTTCAGCGCTTAAAATTGCTGAAATTTTGGCTGAAACGGACTTACCAAAAGGTGCTTTTTCAGTTCTGCCTTGTCAGCGAGAACATGCCGATGTTTTAGTCACGGATGATCGTTTCAAATTACTGAGCTTTACAGGTTCCGACCAAGTCGGATGGGATATGAAAGCACGTGCAGGGCGTAAAAAAGTCACATTAGAACTCGGTGGAAATGCTGCGGTATTGATCGAGCCAGATACTGAAATTTCAGATGCTCTGATTGATCGTATTATCGGAGGAGCTTATGGTCATGCAGGGCAAGTCTGTATTAGTGTTCAAAGAATACTGGCACATGCTGATATTTATGCAGAATTAAAGAAAAAATTAGTGGCAAAGCTGAAGAAAATTCAAGCAGCAGATCCAGCACTGAGTAGTACTTTAGTTGGCCCGATGATTAAAGATAAAGAAGCAATACGCTTAAAGAAATGGGTGGATAAAGCAGTAAAGAAAGGAGCCAAAGTACTCTCTGGGAATGTCCTCAATGGTGTGCTATTTGAACCCACTCTACTAGAGGGAGTGGATGAGAATCTTGAGGTTTATAAGGATGAGGTGTTTGGCCCTGTCGCGATTCTTGAAAAATATAAAGATTTTGAGACGGGCATTGCAAAGATTAATTCTAGCCGTTTTGGGCTTCAAGCAGGTGTTTACACTCAGAACCTCAATAAAATGATGTATGCATGGGATCAGTTACATGTTGGTGGTGTGATCATTAATGATGTACCGTCATTCCGTGTTGATAATATGCCTTATGGTGGTGTGAAAGATTCAGGCTTAGGGCGAGAAGGGATTCATTCTGCGATTCGTGATATGCAAGAAGAACGTTTATTGGTGATTAAGCAATAACTGAAATATGACAGAATAGGGAGCAATCGCTCCTTTTTTAAATGGTATTATTTTTTAAAATAAATGATAAAAATGGAAAATAATGAAACTTAAATTGAGCTCTTTCGCTGTCTTGATCATGACTTTGTTGATCAGCATCCACGTATTTGCAATAAACCACCAGCAAGTTGTACTGGATGCACGTAAGCAAATTGGTCAAACGCTTTACTATGATCCCGCTTATACCTCATTAAAATACCCAATGGGTGATGTTCCTTTGGTTAAAGGTGTGTGTACCGACGTTATTATTCGAGCATTACGTTTGCAAGGCATGGATTTACAGAAGTTGATCCATGAGGATATGAAAAAGAATTTCGGTGTCTATCCCAAAAAATGGGGTCTTAAAAGTACAGATCGAAATATTGATCATCGACGAGTACCGAACATCATGACTTATTTCAAAAGACAAGGTTATGAAGTTAAAGATAAAAACTACAAAGCTGGAGATATTGTAACGTGGGATTTGGGAAAGGGATTGGTTCATATTGGAATCATTTCGGATAAAAAATCTGTGATGAAATCGACTCCTTTAGTCATTCATAATATTGGTTCTGGGACACAAGAAAATGATATTTTGTTCAATTATAAGATGACAGGGCATTATCGACTTAAATCATTTACTGCGTCATGATTAGATCAATTGCGCAGTGAAAATACGCTTTCAAATAAAAAAAGGCTTATATCGGATGAAAAGTACTGAATAGAGTTTAAAAAGCATAAATAAGGATGAAAAGGAGTTAAAAAATATACAAAAAGAAGAGATGAAAATGAATTAAAGGATGATTCATTTGTAAAGATAAACAATAAAGACATAAAAACAGGTATTGTTACATCATTAAACAATTTGTATTTAGCCAAACTTTAACCAAGTTTATTGGATACACATTGGTTTGTAATTAGAACTGAATGCTCAAAAGGCAAATGTCTTATTCAAACAACAAAATTAATTTTAAGCAGTTTTTGCACGCGACTCTATAACCACAACAAGCGGCAGAAATATGTGAAGGCATATTGGGTGTTTTATGACAGATAAACGCGAAAACTGGTCCGCGCGATCAGGATTTATTATTGCAGCAATTGGCTCTGCTGTTGGTTTGGGTAACATTTGGCGTTTCCCCTATGTAGCTTATGAAAATGGTGGAGGGGCATTTTTAATCCCTTACCTCGTTGCGATTTTTGCTGCGGGCTTGCCATTACTCTTTTTAGACTATGCTGTTGGTCATAAATACCGTAAAGCGCCACCTACTGCGTATAAGAAGTTGATGAATGCTGAATCACTGGGCTGGTGGCAAGTGATGGTGACACTCATCATCGGAATCTACTATGCCAGTGTGTTGTCGTGGGCGGGTAGCTATATGTTCTACTCGTTTGGTCAGCAGTGGGGTTCAGATACGCAAGGATTCTTCTTTAATACCTACCTACAAAATGGGGAAGGTTTACAGTTTGGATTTGTACCAACGCTATTCTTTGGTTTAGTGATTGTTTGGGCATCGGTGATGTTCATTCTCTATGGCGGTGTACGTCGTGGTGTAGAACTTGCCAATAAGATCTTTATGCCATTATTGGTTGTGCTCTTCACGATTTTAGTGATTCAAGCCGTTCGTTTACCTGGTGCAGTGGATGGCTTAAATGCATTCTTTACACCCAACTGGGACGCGATGAAAAACTATAAAGTCTGGTTGGCTGCATTTGGACATATTTTCTTCTCACTTTCTGTGGGTTTCGGGATCATGTTGACTTATGCCTCTTATTTGAATACCAAAACCAATATGACGGGCTCGGGTGTGGTGGTGGCACTAGCAAACTCGTCATTTGAAATTTTAGCGGGTATTGGTGTCTTTGCTGCATTGGGTTTTATGGCATACAGTGCAGGCTCATCTGTAGAAGATGTGGCTGTAGATGGTATTGGTTTAGCCTTTATCGCTTTCCCTAAAATTATCTCGAGCATGGGGGCAGGCGGTGACTTATTTGGATTCTTGTTCTTTGCTTCGTTGACCGTTGCAGGGATCACCTCAATGGTCAGTATTCTGCAAGTACCCATTGCTGCATTTCAGGATAAATTAGGCTGGTCTTTGAAAAAATCAGTGACCATTATTGCGGGTGGTTCTGCTGTTGTATCGACTTTACTATTCTCGACACACAGTGCGATTACGTTTGTAGATATCATTGACTACTTTGCCAATAATATTGGTATCGTCGGTGGTGGTTTAGTTTCGATTATCTTGGTGTCGTGGTTCCGTCGTCCATTATTGCAACAATTAAAAGATCATATCAATCAATATGCGAGTATCAAATTGGGTGCGGTTTGGAACTTCCTATTGACGGTGGTGACACCTATTTCACTCCTTGTTGCTTTAGGATTGACGCTGAATTCAGTCATTTCTGATGGTTATGGTGATTATTCTCGTGGCATTTTATGGTTAGTTGGTGGCGGTACCATCGCCTTCTTTATCCTTGGTGCGATCTTGTTTAGTTGCATCAAAGACTCAGACACTAAGGAGAACTAAGATGAATACTTCGGCATTGGTGATGCTTATTTTGTCAGTGAGTGTGCTTTGGGGTGGTTTAATCCTTGCCATGATTCATTTGGTCAAAAACCCAGATGAACCTGAAGACTAATATTGATTGATCCATAAAAAAGGAACCGTATCGGTTCCTTTTTTATCTAATTTTTAAAATTAAACTTTTTGAATACGGCAATAATAGAAGCCATCACCACGATCATTTTCTGGGAATAACTGACGACCATAGATCTGCTCAATGCCCCAATCTGCTTCAATTTTAATTTCTTTCGCATCAGCATGGTCAGCAAAGAATTGAACCATTTGTTGTTCATTTTCAGCTTTTAAAATTGAACAAGTAATGTAAAGCAGAGTGCCACCTACTTTAAGTTGTTGCCACATATTGTTTAAAATTTGCTTTTGCAATTCAACCGTTTTCGCAATATCAGTTGATTGACGCAGTAAACGAATATCAGGGTGACGACGAATCACGCCAACCGCGGAACAAGGTGCATCAAGCACAATACAATCGACTTCAGAGGGTGCAGTCCATGTGGTTGCATCGGCAGTTAAAATCTCAACATCGGCATATTCATTTAAACCCAGACGTTCCAAATTCTCAGCGACACGAACGAGGCGTTTGGCATCTTGATCAATTGCATATAGTTTTTTCGGACTATATTTTTCCAAGATATGTGCCGTTTTGCCACCGGGTGCTGCGCATGCATCTACCACGACTTTATCTTCTAAGTTCGGTAAAAGTGTGGCACAAAGCTGAGCGTGTTCGTCTTGAACAGAAAAACCACCTTCTTCATAACCCGGAAGGTTCGGAATATGTACATTTTGTTCAAGTACAATGCCAACATCAGACAGTTCACAAGCACGTGCTTCAAAACCATCTTCTTCTAAAATTTCTAAATATTCAGCACGGCTGACTTGATTCACGTTAACACGCAGTGTCAGTGGTGCAATCTGTTTTAGATGGTATGAGATTTCAGGCAATTGATCAGCCCAGTCTTTTTTCAGTCGCTTGAACAACCAACTTGGTAAGCCATGTGCTTGTTCAAGACCTGCTGAGAACGCTTCTGTTTCACGTGAAACACGACGAAGCACTGCATTGACCAAACCACTGAGCGGTTCAAAACCAAGTTGCTTGGCAGCGGTTACGGTTTCAGAGATCGCTGCATGTGCAGGAACACGGGTACACAGAAGTTGGTATAAACCTAAATAAAGACAGCTTTCTAAGGCTTCATTGTCTAAAGGTTTTGTCAGTAGTGGCAGAGTGATGGCTTTTAGACCATGCCATTGGCGTAAACAGCCGAGTGTCAGCTCATGATATAAGCCACGATCGCGTTCTGAGACAATATTGATGTGTTGATTTAAAACAGATGCAAGTGATTGACCATTTTGAACAGCCAACAAAGTCTTTACAACTTGCGCACGCAAATTCAAGTTTTTTGCTGATGATTGAATTTGACTCATGCGAATTTATATCCTACCGATAGTTTTTGGGTTTGGTTAATTTGAACAGCATTTAAAGCTTTGCCACCTGGCCATTGTAGATGGGTGATACATACCGCTTTTTGATCACCACACATCACATGAACACCATCACGATCCAGTGCGATCACTTCACCTGCAACAGCATTCTCAGCTTGTAAATTAGATAATGATGAATTCCAAATTCTGAGATTGTTGCTTTCATCTAATGGCGTATAAGCAACAGGCCAAGGATTGAATGCACGAATGTTGAGATCAATTTGCTCGGCAGACTGTGTCCAATCAATTTGGGCTTCCGCCTTAGACAGTTTATGCGCATATACAGTGCGGTTTTCGTCTTGAACTTCACGTGTATCTAAATAATGTTGTAACGTTTCTTCGTTTTCTAGCACTTGCACTAAGGCTTCAGCACCTTGAATTGCAAGTTTGTCATGCAAGGTTGCTGAGGTATCTGATGCATCAATTGGACAGATGGTTTTAAACATCATGTCACCTGTATCGAGACCTGCTGCCATTTTCATAATGGTGACGCCAGTTTCTGCATCACCTGTGGCAATCGCACGTTGAATTGGTGCTGCACCACGCCAACGTGGCAACAGTGAACCATGAATATTCAAGCAGGCATACTTAGGGGTATCGAGTACCACTTGAGGCAAGATCAAACCATACGCTGCTACGACCATGACATCTGCATTTAATGCAGCAAGTTCTTGCTGTGCTGCGATGCCTTCTTCAGTCGATGACTTGAAGTGCAAGGGTTGATAGACAGGAAGGTTGTGTTCTAGCGCCAAGAGTTTCACTGCAGATGCTGTTAGTTTCTGACCTCGACCTGCTTTGCGGTCGGGCTGTGTATAAACACCCACAATTTCGTGTTCTGTTTTGATTAATGCTTCAAGCGCAACAGCTGCAAATTCTGGTGTTCCAGCAAATACAATTTTCAAATGTGCTACCCAATCGTGTATGTGAACGTAATTATAACAAAGCTTTAAATGGGTTTATGTATTTAAAATAAATTAAAAAATAATATAAAAAGTCAACTATTTTATTGTTAATAAAAAATGGATTAAAAACTCTAAAATAATGGTAAAAATATGACAAATTTTGTCAATATTTGATTGTTTAGTTTTAATACATAATATGTTTAAAAAATAATCTAAAACATTAATACTAATTTAAGATTATGTAATATAAAGAAAAAAATAATGAGAATAAATTATTTTGCAGTTTAGATTAACAAATGTGGAGTATTGTTAAGACATGCCAATAAAATGTGAAATGGAACACTTATTTTGATTGATTTTTTTGTGCTCTCATTGTTAAATATTTGTAATTTTGTTATTCATTTTAATGAGTCTTTGACTCTACCCACACACCGCATAGAGGTTACACAATGAACAAGATATATAAGGTAATTTGGAATGCTACGCTTGGAACGTGGGTGGCAGTTTCAGAGTTGGCAAAAGGTAAGACCAAATCTTCAAAAGTTAAAGCGATTGTTGGAACTGCGACCATTGGGTTGATGGTGACCTTTAGTCCGAATGTTGGGGCAGCATGGACAACAACAGGCACGGGTAGTGGTCAAACAGCATATGGTAATACTGGAACTAGCGCTTCAAATATTGCTATAGGAACAAGTGGTAATACAGCAACTGCAAATGTTGGAACCTCTAATCTTGCTGGTATAGCAATTGGTTCTTTAGCATCAGTTACAGCAGAATATGGTATTGCGTTGGGAGCTCTGTCAACGTCAAGTGGTGGAAGTAGTATCGCTGTTGGTCGAGGTGCAACTTCTTCAGGCTTGAATTCAATTGCGATGGGTAACGGTGCATCAGTTGCTGCTTCAAATACTGTAGCACAACAATTAAATGATCGTAGAGGCATTACTACCAATGCTAATGGCATTCCGTATCCGACAGGTGAGACAGCAGGCATTGTTTCGGCAGGTATTGCAATAGGTGTAGCAAGTAAAGTCGCTGGTGCTGGTGGCGGTATAGCATTTGGTTCTAATAACCAAGCAGATGGAGACTTTTTTACTCTTGCCATTGGTCAAGGGAATAAGTCTTCAGATAGTTACACGGTGGCTTTGGGCGCAGGTAACTTAGCAAGTAACACTTCTTCTGTTGCGATAGGTACTGCCAATGAAGCAACTGGCAATACTGCAATTGCCATGGGGCGTCAGAGCTATGCAAAGGGTGACTTTAGTACAGCAATTGGTAATGTAGCTACAGCTTCAGGTAAAAACTCAATTGCATTAGGAAGTTTTTCTTTAGCAAATGGATCTGAAGGGGTTGCAGTCGGTTCTGGAACGTACGCAAGCACACTTGGAAGTGTTGCTATTGGTGGTCCTGCGAATAGTGGTGTTATCGGTACAGGTCAAACTACAACTGGTCAAAGTATTGGTTCACGTAATGTGGTGGTTACGACTCATAGTAATACAGAATTTATTGGGAGTGGAAGTGGTTTAGATTTCGATCTTGATCTATCAAATGGTAAGGCAACTGGCGGAACTTTTAATGGAGTCGAACTTGAAGGTGATCAAGCACAAGCTGTTTATAGAAGTATGACCTATGGTGGTGCTTCAAGTGGTGAGTGGCAAGCCATTGCGATGGGCTCTTCTTCTTTAGCATTGAATAATCAAGTAGTTGCAATTGGCGCAGATGCAGTTGTCACAGGTGATCAAAGTATAGGTATCGGAGCAAATGTAAGAGTGTCAGGTAATTCCTCAATCGCCATTGGTGGGGATGATATTCGAACTATTTTAGATGGTACTAATAAAAGTTATAACGATAATACTGAAACTGCTAGTCAATACTATAAAACATTGACAGGTGTAGATTTATCAAAAAATTATGCAGGAACTAAGGCATCAGGTGATGCATCTATTGCTATAGGGGTTCGGTCAGAGGCAATAGGGTTTTTCTCTACAACATTAGGAACGGCTTCAAAAGCAAATGGTGATGCAGCTTTAGCTTTTGGTGCGGAAGCAACGGCATTAAAGCAAGGTGCTGTTGCTTTGGGTGTATCTTCCTTGGCTGATGGTAAGAATGCAATTGCTTTAGGTCTAAGTAGTAATGCTGCACAGGACTATTCTATTGCTATTGGTGGTGGTGGCTTTAGTGAGGCAACGGCTACACAAGCAACTGCAACGGGTGCGTTGGCATTAGGTGGTAACTCAACAGCTGGTGCGAAGGCATCTGGATTAAATTCAACAGCCATCAGTGGTCAATCTCAAGCGATTGGAAGCCATTCAACCGCAGTGGGTCGTAACTCAATTGCTGCTGGTGACAATGCTGTTTCGATTGGTGGTTTTGATTCGGCAGGTCATAATTTATATATGACTAATCTAACAACCAAGCCGACCGAGTTAGCCTCAAGCTTGGGCTTAGCTTCAGATACAACACCATTTAGTGGAAGTTTGATTGCAAGATTTTCAACCTCAATTGGTACAACCAATGCATTAATGTCAGGTTCATCAGTTGCAATTGGTAACCGTATTGCCATTTTGAATGGTAATGATATTGGTAGTTTAAGTGATTTAAATAGCGATGGCTTGATGTATGGTGAGACTACAACTAGTTCCCATAGTGTCGGTATAGGCGATACATTAACAGTTGGTAAGCGCTCCAAGGCCTCAACAATCATTGGCTTCCAGAGTTCAATTGGTGATGATTCGCGGTATTCGAGTATTATTGGTTCTCACTCAATTATAGAGGAGAAGTCATTACATTCGACCATTATTGGTTCTGATTCAACAATTAAAGCTAATACTTCTAAATCTATTGTAATTGGTAGCGAAGCGACTGTCGGTAAAGATGATTCAATTATTAGTGATGCGCTTGCCTTTGGTTATGGTAGTAATGTCAGTGAAACCAAAGGAACTGCGATTGGTTCTGGAACAAAAGTTTCTGGGGCTTATGGTACTGCAATTGGCTCGGGTGGTGCGACAGCGGAAAATGTAACCCAAGCAACAGCTGAAGGGGCTGTGGCTATAGGTGGTAATGATGTCGCCGGTGCGAAAGCTGCATCAGCCAACTCGATTGCTATTGGTGGAGAAGCATTGGTTGCTTCAACAGCACCTAATTCAATCGCCATTGGTTTAAATGCGCAAGCACTGGGTGCTTCATCTGTCAGTATTGGTTTAAAATCATTATCAAACCATTCTAAAAGTGTGGCTTTAGGTTCAGGTGCACAAGCCAAATCAGATTTTGTTGTATCAATTGGTGCGGATGCGGGTAACACCAAGAATAATGAAAGTCAGTCAGTTACCAACGATAGTGATAAAAATGAGTCTTATGGTATTTATATTGGTCATAATGCAGGCCAAAATTCTTCAGGCAACCAAAACACTGTAATAGGAAGTTATGCCGCAGGTGAAAACTTAACAGGTTTTGGTAATACCGTACTGGGTGCACAAGCGGGTAGAAATTACACCGGTAATCAAAACGTTATTTTAGGTCGTGGAGCAGGTACATTAGGAATAGACTCTACTGGCAGTGACAACGTCATGATCGGTTTAGGTGCGACCGTTCAAAAAGGCGATGATAGTGTCGCTATTGGTAGCGGTGCATTAGCTAAAGATAATCAGGCTATCGCAATTGGTAGTGGCAGCCAAGCGAATGGTCTCCAGTCGATTAGTATCGGTACAGGGAATATAGTAACAGGGGATCACTCAGGTGCAATTGGTGATCCAAGTACTATTGATGGTTCAAATTCTTATTCTGTTGGTAATAATAATAAAATTGCAGCAGATACTACAGATGTATTTGTTCTAGGCAATAATGTAGATATTGATCAATCATATGCTGTAGCTTTGGGCTCAGATGCTGATGTTAAACAAGAGGGCGGCATTGCACTAGGTCATAAATCTGTTGCAGATAGAGCCAGTGGAACTGTAGGGTATGATACTGCTAAAAATGCTAATTCAACGGACAATAGTGCTGTTTGGAAGGCAACTGCTGCAGGTGTCTCTGTAGGTGATAGTACGACTGGAATTACACGTCAAATTACCAATGTTGCTGCGGGCTCTGCTGATACAGATGCTGTAAACGTGGCTCAGTTAAAAGCAAACCAAACTCATTTCTATAGTGTAAATAATTCAGACTCTGCATCTGGTAATTATAATAATGATGGTGCTACAGGTGAAAATGCAATTGCTATTGGTGTGAACGCACAGGCAAATGGCCTTCATAGTCAGGCTATGGGTTATGCAGCGCAAGCAAAATCGAACAATGATATTGCCATAGGTAATGGTTCGATAGCTGATTCTTCTACTGGTTATCCTGGTCAATATTTACTTGATAGTAGAGCTGAAGGATATTCTAATATTCCGTTTGCAACGGGTGTTACTAATATTGGTTCGTCAGCTATTGCCATTGGTAATCAAAATAATATAACTGGTGGTGGTGGTGTTGGAATTGGTGCATTTAATAAATCTGATTCAACTTATCAAAATGTTGTCATAGGTGCTGGTAACTCTGCAGTAGGGGTGGGATTTAATACTGCTGTTGGTGTGAGTAACTTTACAGATGGTGTCGGTGCTGTTGCGGTTGGTTTGGGAAACAAAGCTGTAAGTGAATCTATTGCTATAGGTCGTTTTGCTTTTGCAGAAGGGGCTACGAGTATTGCAATGGGCCGTACAGCAACAAGTAGTGCTATGGATACAATAGCATTGGGTAATAATGCGAATGCATCATCTCTTGGTGGTATTGCGATTGGTAGTGGTGCAAATGCCTCTGAAGCAAGTTCTGTTGCACTAGGTGCAGGTTCAACTACAGCAACAAATGCAACTAAAGTAATTAGCGGAAATATTAATGGTAAAACCTATAGTTTTGCTGGTGGGGATAATGTAGAAACAGGTGATCAGATTTCTGTGGGATCATTTGGCTTCGAGCGACAAATAAAAAATGTAGCACCAGGTGAAATATCAGAAATTAGTACCGATGCTATTAATGGTAGCCAATTATTTCAAACCAACGCTGAGCTGGCAAAAGTTGCAACAGATACTGCAGCTGCTTTAGGTGGTGGTGCGACAGCCAATACTGCTGCTGGTGGTGTGACTGCTCCAAGTTATGTGATCAATAAAGCAGATGGTTCAGCTTATGCTGCAGTGAATAATGTTGGTGCTGCATTAACCAACTTAAATACAGAAATTGCAAAACCGTTGACATTTAAAGATGCAGCATCTGGCAAATCTGTAAACCCATTGGGTAGCGAACTTGCGATTGTCGGTGATAGCAATATCACCACGACGGTGACACAGGGCCAAGCAACGATTGCATTAAATAAAAATCTGGTTGTGGACAGCGTGACAGCCGGCACAGTTGATCCGACTACTGGTGAATTGATTACAGGCAGCCAATTAACAGACCAAGGCACTTTAGTTCGAGATTCAAGTGATCCTGCGAATGTTAAAGAAGCAGTGTATGGTGCGGACAAAGCTAAGATCACAGATGGTAGCAATAGCACCACGACCACAGCGGGCGGTACGACAGTCACAGATGGTACCAATACCAACAAGATCACGGCTGGCAGTAACAGCATTACTGATGGCAAGTCAACGACGACTGTTGGTGCGGATACGATTACAGTAGGTGCAACAACAGGTGGAAGTCCTGTGGTGATCAACGGTAAAGATGGTGTGATTGGTGGCTTAACCAATACGACATGGGATCCAGAGAACATCACCTCAGGTCAAGCGGCGACTGAAGACCAAGTGAAATTAGCGACAGATGGTTTAGTCGACACTGGCTTTAACATCACCACGCAAAACGTGGGTGGCGAAGCGACCACAGCAGACAACGTGAAACTAGGTGAAACGGTTAAGTTCACCAATACCGATGAAAACTTGGTGGTGAGTACAACTGAAAATAACGATGTGATTTATGACCTAGCGAAAGACATCACAGTAGACAGCGTGACCGCTGGAACAGTTGATCCGACTACTGGTGAGCTGACAGAAGGTACTCAGCTGACAACAGCAGGTACAGAAGTTAAAGATGCTGGTGGTAACACAGCAACTTATGGTGCTACAGGTAGCAACCTTGAAGATGCTGCAGGTAACACCAATAACAGCACAGCATTGGGCAATACATTGACCAATGTTGAAACCGGTGCGACCACAACCAATGTTGCGGGTAGCACTACACTGAACGACGGCGAAGGCAACGAAACCATTGCGAATGCAGCGGGCACCGATGTCACTGATAAAGATGGCAACCATGCAACGTATGGTGCCAAAGGTGCTGAGATCACAGACAAGGCTGGTAACAGTACGACGGTTGGTGCAGGTACGATCACTGTTCAAGATACCGCGGGTACCACCAACATTGCAGGCGATAACATCAGCGTAGGTGGTGCGAACCCAGTGACGGTGAATGGTAAAGATGGTGTGATTGGTGGCTTAACCAACAAAACACTTGATCCAAACAACTTTGTCAGTGGTCAGGCTGCAACAGAAGACCAAGTGGCACAAGTTGCTAATGACCTGAGCACTAACTTGACGGACACAGGTTTCAACATCACCACACAAAATGTGGGTGGCGAAGCGACCACAGCAGACAAAGTAAAACTGGGTGAAACGGTTAAGTTCACCAACACCGATGAAAACTTGGTGGTGAGTACGACTGCGAATAACGATGTGATTTATGACCTAGCGAAAGACATCACAGTAGACAGCGTAACTGCTGGAACAGTTGATCCGACTACTGGTGAGCTGAAAGAAGGTACTCAGCTGACAACAGCAGGTACAGAAGTCAAAGATGCTGGTGGTAACACAGCAACTTATGGTGCTACAGGTAGCAACCTTGAAGATGCTGCAGGTAACACCAATAACAGCACAGCATTGGGCAATACATTGACCAATGCAGAGACAGGTGCGACCACAAGCAATGTTGCAGGTAGCAGCACATTCACTGATGGCGAAGGCAATACCACGATTGCCAATGCTGCAGGTACATTGGTTAAAGACAATTTAGGCAATCAAGCACAGTACGGCTCAAATGGACTCACCATTACTGATACTTCTGGCTCGACAGTGACGCTTGTATCTAACAAAGTTGATGTCGGTGGTAACACGATTAACAATGTTGCAGAAGGTGTTGAAAAAACAGATGCAGTGAACAAAGGTCAAGTTGAAAACCTGATTGCGGATGCATCAACAGATATGACCAACAAAGGTTTTGCACTTACAGCTGAAGATGGTGAAACGGTTCAGAAAAAACTGGGTGAATCTGTTGAAGTTGTAGGTGATGACAATAACATCAGCACTGAAGTTAAAGATGGCAAATTGGCGATCAAACTCGCCGATGATCTGAACGTTACTTCAATCAATGCTGGTGGTAATGTCCTCAATGCTGCGGGTCTTACCATTGGTAATACTTCTGTGACATCGGGGGGTATTTATATCATCGGTGGTCCTAGCATCACAGTGGATGGCATCAATGCGGGTGATAAAGTCATTAGCAATGTGGCTGATGCTCAGAATGCCAAAGATGCAGTGAATAAAGGTCAGTTAGATGCGGCGATCAATGATGTTGAATCTAAAGTGGATCAGGTTGCAAACAATGCAGTTCAGTATGATGCTGCTGAAAAAGACACTGTGACACTGAAAGGTGAAAATGGCACGACTTTAACTAATCTTAAAGATGGTCAGGTTGCTCAAGGTTCTAAAGATGCGGTGACAGGTGGTCAACTGTGGAATGTTCAACAACAGGTGGATCAAAACACCAATGACATTAGTAATATTCAAACCAATATTGAGAATATTACCAATGGTAAGTCAGGTTTAGTTCAACAGGAGAACAACACTGCACCGATTACTGTTGGTAAAGACACAGGCGGTAAAACTGTCAATGTTGCGGGGACTGAAGGTGATCGTGTTGTGACAGGCGTGGCGAATGGTGAGATTGCTGCAACATCAAAAGATGCGGTGAATGGTGCACAGCTCAATACTACCAACCAAGCTGTAGTGGAATACTTAGGCGGTGGAGCAGGTTATGACAACATTACTCAAAGCTTCCAAGCACCAACGTATAACGTGGGTGATAAGACTGTAAACAATGTGGGCGCAGCAGTAGATGCCTTGAACCAAGCCGATCAGGCATTGGGTGCACGTATTGATAATCTAGGTGATCAATTGCAACAAAGCTTCTACTCAACCAATCAACGCATTGATGATGTGGAAAAACGTGCGAATGCAGGTATTGCAGCAGCAATGGCACTGGAAAGCGCGCCATATGTACCAGGGAAGTTAACTTATGCAGCGGGTGCATCGTACCATTCTGGTGAAAACGCTGTAGGTGTGACCTTACGTAAAACTGCGGATAACGGTCGTTGGTCATTGACAGGTGGTGTTGCGGCAGCATCTCAAGGTGATCCAAGTGTTCGTATCGGGATCAGCGGTGTAATTGATTAATGCTGAAGTTTAGGAAGATCCGAAGCGATCTTCCTTTCTTTTTTCACCTATTAGGATCGAAGCAATGAAAATTATTAAATCTTTCATGACAAGCAGTCTGATCTCATTGATCATTGCACCTCTGGCATTTGCCAATGCCCCGGTAGCACAGAGTGAAGAGGTTCAGTTTCCAGAGATTCAGGACAGCTATGTAAAACAGGTTCATCGTTTTGAACTGAACCAAATTGCGCGTTTAGATCAGCAACTGAATAAAGATCAAATTCGTTATATCTTAGGTCATCCACATTTTTCAGAAGGCATTTTCAATGTCAAAACCTGGAATTATGTACTGGATATTCGTCAGCCACGAACACAGCAATATAAACGTTGCCAACTCCGTATTGATTTTGATCAGAACCACTTGGCAGAGCGTTATTCTTGGAAAGGTGAGGAATGTCAGGGCTTAGTACAGTGGGGTGTCAATAATCACCTGGCTGTTGCAGCCACTCCAGTCCCTGTTGAAGAGCGTCAAGGCTCAGTGTTTTTCGCCTTTGATCGTGCTGATTATGACGGTATTGAAAATGCATCGCAGATCGAGCAAATTGTGGACAAGATCAAGCAACAAGATCAGGTGGATGTGATTTATTTGACGGGTTATGCCGATCGTTTAGGGGCAGCAGATTATAATCGTCGACTCTCTGCTCAGCGTGTGGAAACAGTCGCTCAGTATTTATCTCAACAGGGTATTGCGCGTGAAATGCTGAAAATCGAAGTACAAAGTAGTACTGAAAAATTCCAGCATTGTAGCGGTGAGAATCGTAATGTGCAGTTGATTGAGTGCCTAGCCCCGAATCGTCGCGTCAATATTACTTGGTAAGTACTCATGAATATGCTGATTAAGTCGTTGTTTATGGTGATCGGCCTTGCGGTCACCCATATCGCTTCCGCTGATACCCTTCAGCTTCCAAGCCAAGCTAAGCATTCGGGACTCATGAGTCCAGAAGTGTTGAAGCAGTATCCACAATGGGGTTTGGTGCGGACAGGTCATAGCTGTATTGAATACTATCAATTTTTACCCAATGGCGAAGTGAAAATTCAAAGCAATCAGGAACGTATCTTAGGTCGATATACGTTCTTGAATCATGGCAATGTGTTTGAATTGGCAGCAGTAAAAGTTGATTTTGTGTCAGACAATGGCAAGCCAGACTGCACTGGTGATGCGACCAATCAAAGTAACCATTCGACAGTCAACTACCTAAAACGTAAATCTGATCGGGAAATTTATTTCTGTGACGATGCGATGGGGAATAGCTGTCCTGTGTATTTAAGACCTGAAAATTAAAGATCTAATTGAGAGTTAACGCATATGTTTAAAAAAGTGATTGCCACACTTCTTGTGTCAAGTTTTGCTATTCACGCACAAGCATTTGATCGCAAGAATATCAACTACAATAAGGATTTCTGGGGAACATGGTCAATCTATCATGGTAAAACTCAATGTGCTGAGAATTTCACATTTAGTAAACCTGCACAGTTTAAATACACAGCAAACCAGAAAAAGATGTCTGGTAATTTCTCGATTTTATCAAGTGATGATGCCCTTAAACATGATCTATTGGTATTAAGTATTAAGCAGGACAACGCGCTAAAAGGGTGTGTTGAAGGGATGAAAAACATGAGCGGTTATAAGCTGAATTTAACATTAAAATGGATTTCGAAAAATTCTGCATTGATCTGTACAGACCGTGAAGCGAAGAAGTGCACCAATCTCTATTTCATCAAGAAATCCCAATAAGGACATTATTTTTAGTTACTTTATTATTTAGAGAGTGAATTCATGTTAAAGCAAATTATTTTAGGCAGTGTCTTAATAATAGGTTTGTTACCTGTAGTCCACGCTGCTGACACGCAAAAAATAAACCTACAAAATGATTTCTGGGGCACATGGTCAGTCTACAATGCGAAAGCACAATGTACTGAAACATATGAGTTTAAAAAGCCAGGTCAATTTACTTATACGGCTAAACAGAAAAAACTGACGGGTGAGTTTGCGGTAATCACTAATGCAGACCCGAAAATGTTAGATGTGCTGATCATGGATGTTAAAACGGACAATAAAAAATCTGGCTGTAGCAAGGACATTCAAGACTATAGCAATGCTAAAGTGAATCTCAGCTTAAAGTGGGTTTCAGCCAATACAGCTGAACTATGTGTTGACCGTGAAGCGAAACAATGTACTGGCTTGTACATGATTAAACAGAAATAATCAGTCGCAATAATCTATGGTCTCTACGGAGACCATTTTTTAATACATCGTTTTATAGACTTATAAAAAAGATAAATTAAATTTATATAAAATTTAAATATTATTCATGAAAGTTTTGTATTTTATCCTGCAGTAACGGTTTATATTAGCCTTAGAAATCCTTTTATATCGTTTCGCTGAAGGACGTTTTCCTCAGATCACTCACACGCTCAGTATATATAATGCGCACATGCTTCATCTTTAAAATGTAGTATGATGTGATGAAAACAAAGCTGAAATTTAAGTGTAAAGATGATCGACTCACAAAGTCATTCAGCTCACGATATGATTACGAATTAGCCAAAGGTAAGCCAGACGGTTTTACTTCAAGCTCAAATATGCTGGAACAATACAATGCCTGATTATCGTTCAAAAACATCGACACACGGAAGAAACATGGCGGGTGCGCGTGGCTTATGGCGCGCAACTGGAATGAAAGATGAAGATTTTGGTAAGCCAATTATTGCGGTAGTAAACTCATTCACGCAATTTGTACCAGGTCATGTGCATCTTAAAGATTTGGGTCAGTTGGTGGCACGTCAAATTGAACAAGCAGGCGGCGTAGCAAAAGAATTTAACACCATTGCAGTCGATGACGGCATCGCGATGGGTCATGACGGTATGCTCTATTCATTGCCTTCACGTGACTTGATTGCTGACTCAGTAGAATACATGGTCAATGCACACTGTGCAGATGCGATGGTATGTATCTCCAACTGTGACAAAATCACCCCAGGCATGCTCATGGCAGCAATGCGTTTGAACATTCCTGTGGTGTTTGTTTCAGGCGGTCCAATGGAAGCGGGTAAAGTCCAAATCCGTGGTAATGAACAAGCGATTGACCTTGTTGATGCGATGATTGTGGCGGCAGATGACAACTATACCGACGAAGAAGTAAAAGCGTATGAGCGTTCTGCATGTCCAACATGTGGTTCATGTTCAGGGATGTTTACCGCGAACTCAATGAACTGCTTAACCGAAGCATTGGGTCTATCTTTACCGGGTAATGGTTCTACGCTTGCAACACATGCAAACCGTAAAAAGTTATTTGAGCGTGCAGGTCAGTTGATCGTTGAAATCACCAAACGTCATTATGAACAAAATGACTATAGCGTATTACCACGTAATGTAGCCACTAAAGCATCGTATGAAAATGCCATGACTTTGGACATTGCGATGGGGGGGTCAACCAACACCGTTCTACACTTGTTGGCTGCTGCACACGAAGCAGAAGTGGACTTCACCATGGACGATATCGATCGTTTGTCTCGTAAAGTGCCAGTGCTATGTAAAGTTGCACCTGCAGTAAAAAATGTCCATATGGAAGATATTCACCGCGCGGGCGGTATTATGTCGATCCTTGGTGAACTAGACCGTGGCGGTTTGCTTGATACCTCTGTACCAACAGTTCACGAAGCAACTTTAAAAGATGCTTTAGACAAGTGGGATATTATCCGCACTGAAGATGAAGAGGTGTATAACTTCTTTAAATCAGCACCGGGTGGCGTGCCAACCCAAACTGCATTCTCACAAGATCGCTACTATACCCGTTTAGATGGCGACCGTGAAAATGGTGTGATTCGTAACGTTGAACATGCTTTCTCTAAAGACGGTGGTTTAGCAGTTCTTTATGGCAACATCGCACTAGATGGTTGTATCGTAAAAACAGCGGGTGTAGATGATTCGATTCTTAAATTCAACGGCACAGCACGTGTATTTGAAAGCCAAGACAGCGCAGTAGAAGCAATCTTAGGTGGCAAAATCATTGCAGGTGATGTGGTTGTGATCCGTTACGAAGGTCCACGCGGTGGTCCGGGTATGCAAGAAATGCTGTATCCAACCAGCTACTTAAAATCGAAAGGTTTAGGTAAAGACTGTGCACTGGTGACAGATGGTCGTTTCTCTGGCGGTTCATCAGGTCTGTCTATTGGTCACGTTTCTCCAGAAGCGGCTGAAGGTGGTGCGATTGGTTTGGTTGAAGATGGTGATCGTATCGAAATTGATATTCCAAACCGTACCATTCACTTAGCGGTAGAGGATTCTGTCATGGCAGCTCGCCGTGCAGCGCAAGAAGCCAAAGGTTGGAAGCCGGCTGAAGAGCGACCACGTAAAATTTCTAAAGCACTAAAAGCCTATGCAATGCATACCACAAGTGCCGCGAAAGGGGCTGTTCGCGATATCTAATTCGATTTAGATTGAATAAAAAAGCACTCGATGATGAGTGCTTTTTTATGTGTTTAACCTTCATTCTTTTGATATAAAATGAATCAAAAATGATCATGTGTTTATTGATTCTTGCAGTGTAAATCATTGAACTATTGGTGTTGAATTGTTATAAGTTTTGCATAAGTATTATATTTTTTAAAATTTGATCTAAATCTGTTGCGAAAGATGATTTAGATCTTTAGATATTTTCATCGAGGCTTGATTCATGTCATTGTTACGCCGTTGGTTCGATCCACTCCGATCGAGTTGGTTTTATCAAAGACCAATTCGCCAAGAGCCATTGTCGATTGAGCAAGGATTAACGATCTATTTACGTTTAGATGATGTGTATAGTTACCTGGCGGTACAACAACTGGGTCAGCTGAATGAGATTTTGAGTGAGGACATTAAACCACTTAAAATTGTCATTTCTGATACAGCAGCAGAACCTCCAAATGAGATGACCGCTGAAGAATGGCGTGATTATAGTTTGCGTGATGCGCAAATTTTGGCACACCAACATCGATTTGCTTATGATAATGAAAAACCTGAAATTCCCAATGCTGAAGCCTTAAAACAAGCAGAAACCATCCTTCGAAAAACTCCGCTTCAAGATCAAAATTTTTTATATTTACTTGAAGATGTATTTCATATGTTGTGGCAACAACAGTATGGCAAATTACGAACCCTATTTGTTTTAGCCACGCAGCATCAACATGATCAAGAATTGCCAGAACGTCAATTTAATCATAGTCCTGTTTTAGCCAGTTACTTCGAAGTAGGAGGACGTAGATATCATGCAGTCGATGATTTGTTACGTCTCACGAGACGCCTTAAAAAACAAAAATTATTGACCGATAACCCTATTTTTTTGATCAATCATATCGAATGGCGTGAGCATTTGATGAATGATGCCGAGGAACTCAGCGAAATTCAGGCCATGAAGCCTGAGCTGGATTTGTATATCGCTTTAGAAGATCCAATTTCGTGGTTACTGTTGGCGTATATTAAAGAAGAACTCGCTGATTATTATGATATTGAACTGAATGTTTATCCTTTGATCTATCAAGGTCGTGATGCCTTTGATTGGAGTTTAGCAACGCGTTTATCAAAGCGTACAGATGTGAAATTCACACCGTTTTGTCGTCCGACGGAAGCCAGTACCTTGGAAATGGCAAAGCTATTTTATAGCGTACCTGAAGAAAGCCGTACAGATGCAATGTATGAAATTTTGCAGGCTGTATGGTCCAAAGGTAAAGATCCTTCTTATCGCGCCCACTTCGAGCACTTGCGACGTGAATTAGACATTGAGCAAATCACCACCGAAGACGTTGAAAAGAAACTTAAAGACAATGAGTTGATGTGTGAAATCAAATCGCAGCCAGATTTGCCTGTGATTGAACTGAGAATTGATGGTAAGAGTTATGTATTTAATAGCTTATATCGCGTTTGGATGATTGAAAGTATTTTCAGTAATGTGTTAGAACAAAAGTATAAGAGCGATAATGAACTAGAGCACAGACATGAAGAATCAATTGAAGATCAAAAGAGAGAAGTGTGAGTCACTGATTCAAGCCCGTGAGAAAATCGATGAAATTGATCAGCACTTGGTTGAGCTTATTGCAGAACGCCAATTCTATGTAGATCAAGCCTTAAGATTTAAAAAATCAGTCCAAGATATTCAATCTCCTGAACGTGTCGAACAGGTACTTCACAAAGTTCGTGAATTGGCGACTGAACAAGGCTTAGATCCAGTCTTAGTTGAAAAAATCTACCGTGAAATGATTCAGCATTTTATCCAACGGGAGTTGAAAGAGTTACGTCCTTAGTCATTCAAATGATTTTTTAAAATTTGATTTTATTATGCAGAATTAAAATTTTTAAACTCTCATTTAAAAAAGCAGGTTTCAGTCAACTAAAACCTGCTTTTTTCTTTTTAGAACACAAAAAGACCAGTGATTCGCCTCAATCTTAGATTGAGGCTTGTACTGAACTTCATGATTCTCGATGTCATTTTAATTCTTTAGCATAACCACACTCGCTATTGAGCGTCATGATTTAGAGTTTGAATATGCTGGCATCTGTTATCGCTGTGTTCGCCATCGCTGGAATGATCAAGGGCACGATTGGCTTAGGTCTACCTGCGGTATCTATGGCATTACTCACTTTATTGATGAGTCCATTTCAAGCGGCAACACTCTTAATCATTCCATCCTTCGTCACTAATATTTGGCAATTGTTCGCAGAAGGGCATGTACTTCGACTCATTCGCCGATTTTGGAGTCTGTTAATTGGTATCGTTATTGGCACGATTTGGAGTGTATTTCCCACTTTAGGGCAAGGGGAGTTTCAAAGTGAAATCCTATTAGGTGGCATGCTTGCTTCATATGGGACATATGGTTTATTTGCTAAAAACATGCCGAACTTAGCGCCTCACGAAAAATGGTTATCTCCGATCATCGGTTACTTAGGCGGAGCGCTCACTGTTGCAACAGGTGTCATTGTGGTTCCAGTAGTGCCTTTTTTGCAGTCACTGCATTTAAAGCGTGATGATCTCGTTCAATCACTTGGCTTGGCTTTTACAGTATCTACGGTGTGTTTAGCGATTTATTTATACTTAAATCGGGTTGGTCAGATGAATATCGATTGGAAAATGTCACTTATGGCGCTCATTCCCGCTTTAATCGGGATGTGGTTCGGAACCAAAATCCGTTATCGAGTACCAGAGCAGCAGTTTCGTAAGTTATTTTTTTTCGGATTAATGGTATTTGGTGCTTATATGATTTTGCATCAAATCGGTTGGCTATAATCAAAGCCAACCGAAACCTCTAAGTTATTCAATCTCTTTCCATAAATAGTATTTCTTGTTGGCTAAAGAAAGCATAGGTTTATCGTCTGGGCTGTCTCCATAGGCATAAATTTCATCATAATCATCTAAATGATAATTGTCCAAAATCCGTTGTTTTTTCACGATACCACTACAATCTTTGTTCTTATAAAACCCTGTTAAAATATCATTTTCTGCTTCAATTTCACTGCACAATAAATCAATGCCATATCGTTCACACCAAGGTTTTAAATAGACATCCATTGATGCTGAAACCAAGACAACTTTGTCGCCACGAGATAAATGCCATTCCAGTTTTTGCATTGCGTGATGCATGAGAATATTGGGAAGAACATTCTGACTAAACTTTTCACCCTCTTCAATGAGCTTCGATGCAGACGTTCCTTTATAGCCAATATTAAAAATTTTGGATCGAAGTCGAGTTCCAGAAACAACGCCAATTTTGTATCCAAAAATGTAAGGAAATAATAGAATTTTTCCTTTTCTCAATCTTTTTTTTTCGATGGTTTTATAAATAAAAGGGGTAAATGAATCGCTATGAGTAAGTGTTCCATCAAAATCAAAAAATGCAATATTCACAATGAAATGTATCCGTTCTTATTGTTGTTTGAAAGCATATCGCATCAAAGGCGTAGACAAGAATTTTGCTACAAAAACCTCATAGGATGTCCACTAATTTCTTAAAAATTTAATCTTGAAATTTAAACAATATTGAGTTTGTCGTATTGTGAAATTAAAAACTGGCTAAAGTGTTGATATGATGTGGGCAATGCATCAAAATTTTTTGCTGCCAAGAGTAATTTACGATTTGCCCATGCACCATCTAAGTCTCTAAAGGCAAAATCATAATGATATTGTAGACGTAATGCCGCACGTTTGGGGATGATTGCGATACCGACATGGTTGGCAATCACATGAGCAATCGCAGAAAAATTAGGTAGTCGTAAGCGATATTGAATTTCATATCCAAGTTTTTTGGCTTGAGTTTCGACAGATTGTTGTAGTGAATGATGTGGCATTAAGCCAACGAGTGGTTCGCTCAGGATTTGATCCAAGGTTAAAGAAGAATGCTGAGTCAGCGCATGTTGTGGGGAGCAAATAATCACTAAGGGGTCATCTGCGAAATCTAAAGTTTGTAGTTCACAAGCTTCGAAAAAATTAGAAATTAAACCAAGTTGCGCCACACCTGTTTGCAGTGCGTGAATAATATCGTTGCTTTCAGCTTCTTTTAAATCAATGTGAGTTTTTGGATTTCTGAGTAAGTATTGTGGCAATAAAAGTGGTAAATATTCACTCTGAGCAGAAGAATTACACCATAAAGTCATCACATTCTTTTCTTGTGATGAAAAGGGCAACATTGCTTGTTGGAGTTGTCGAGATTGCTGAATGACCAATTGAGCCTGTTCAGCAAAAGTATGACCTGCAAAGGTTAAGGTGACGCCCGTAGCATGTCTGGTAAAGAGTTGAATCATAAACTGCTGTTCGAGTTTTTTGATACGTTCGCTTGAAGCTTGTAGAGAAATCGAAGAACGTTCAGCACCTTTGGTTAAGCTCCCTGTTTGAACAATATTTAAGAATAATTGTAAGTCAAAAAGATCAAGGCGCATCCGCATCATCATGTTATTGAGTTCATGACCATCATACTGAATTTAATCCGTCATAGGATTGTTTTCGTTGAATACGAAGCTTGGTATAAGCGCATTTTTTAAATGGGATTGGATCAATTTCCATTGAATGATAGAAAAGAAAAAAGCAATAAAAAAAGCAGCCTTGCGGCTGCTATAAACTTTAAAACTTCCAAATCAATCGTTAAATCATCAAGCGCATTTACTTGGCAGATTTGTCTGCAAGGCTAAAGAACCAATTCAATAACAAGGCAGCAAAAGTAGCGGTACCAATACCACCTAGATTAAAGCTACCAAGTTGTAAAGCAAAATCACCTGTACCCAAAATAATCGTCACTGCAGCGACCATTAAATTTTTATTTTGAGAGAAATCAACTTTGTTCTCAATCCAAATTTTTGCGCCAGCAATGGTAATCAAACCAAAAACAACAATTGAAGCACCTGTCAAAATCGCCGTTGGAATGGTATGAATAATCGCACCAAACTTAGGGGATAGACCAAGGAAGATTGCGAAAACACCTGCGATTGCAAAAATAATGGTTGAATAGACACGCGTTACGGCCATGACACCAATATTTTCACCATAGGTCGTCATACCCGGAGCACCGACACCACCAGCCAAAGTGGTTGCAACACCATCGGCAACAAAGGCTTTACCAATATGTGGATCAAGGTTTTCACCTGTCATGGCACTGACCGCTTTAATATGACCTAAGTTTTCAGCCACTAAAATTAAAGCAACAGGTGCAATGATGAGCATCGCATTGGTTGAAAATACAGGGGCATGAAAGTCTGGTAGACCGAACCATGCCGCTTGTTGAATTGGCGCAAAATTAATCGCTGTGCCGTAACCCATCACGTTTGAAACGATATAATAGATGAAGTAAGCCGCCAATAAACCAACCAATAATAATAGACGTTGTAATAAACCTTTGGTAAAAACGGCGATCATGCCCATACACAGCACAGTCAACAACGCCATCCACATGTTAAATGGATTTCCCGCAACAGCTTTGACTGTGACAGGGGCAAGGTTTAAACCAATAATCATGACCACAGAACCTGTCACAACAGGTGGCATGAGTTTTTCAATCCACTTGGTTCCAGTTGCCATGACCAAAAAACCAATGAGCGCATAAAGCACACCACAAGCAATGATTCCGCCTGCTGCCACGGCAATATTGGGATTGGCACCACCTGCAGCGCTATAACCTGTTGCAGCAATCACCACGCCGATGAATGCAAAGCTTGATCCCAAATAACTAGGAACACGTCCACCGGTCATGATAAAAAACAGAATGGTACAGATCCCTGACATTAAAATCGCTAGGTTAGGATCGAAACCCATCAGGAAGGGTGCAAGTACCGTTGCACCGAACATTGCAAAAGCGTGTTGAATCCCGAGAACTGCACTTTGAGCGGGTGGAAGATACTCATTGGTACCTACAGGTCGTGCATCAATGCTGCCTTCATAAGGACGCCATTTAGGAAACCAGTTGGACATAAAATGAGCACTCTAATAATAAATTGTGCACATGATACGCTTGTTTCAGCGATAAATGCCTATTGTAAGTTAAAAAAAAATTCAAACTAATCGTATGAATTTTATTATTTATTTACCGATTGGTAAAAATAAATATGATATAAAACAAGGGATGTTTTGATTTATTTTCAACCTATCATTAAAATTTATAAGGTTTATTTGGTTTTTTTTTGATCAAATAAATGTGTAATTAAAAAACAAAAAATGTGAAACAATTCACCATTGCTTTAATTGGCAATACAAATTTTATTTCGTCCAGTTTCTTTTGCACGATAAAGCGCTTGGTCTGCAAGCAACATTAACTGCTGGTGATCATCATTTTCTAAAATACCATGGCTTAATCCGAAACTTGCGGTAAACCGAATGATATGTCCGTCATAAATCAATTCATGTTGTTCAATCGCTTTACGGCATCGTTCTAAAATGTGTTGGGCTGATTCAATCGTAGTATTTTCGAAAATCAGGATAAATTCCTCCCCCCCATAACGGCCTAAATGATCACTTTCGCGAATATTTGAACCTAATATTTTCGCCATATGAATCAGGACTTGGTCTCCACAATCATGTCCATATTGATCATTGATTCTTTTAAAGAAATCAATGTCGATCAAGCTCATACTGATCGGCTGCTTTAAGTTCGAATGTGCTGTATAAATACGATCGAATTGAGTGGCGATACCGCGTCGATTTAGAATTTGAGTTAAAGGATCTATCGTCATCAGCAATCGCTGTTTTCGTTCACGATCCATCCAACGATTTAAGAATGAATTGAAAAAGATCACTAAAATGGTGCCGATAAAAGTTGTTGCAAATAAATTAACCAAGATAAAGTAAGTCTGTGTCTCTGCTACGATCATGCTAAAGGGGTGATATAAGGGTGCATAGGGCAAAATATCGATGACTGTTAGGATACTGGTGACATATAAAACCCCTAAGCAGGGTAAGGTCGAATAAAACATGATTCGGCGTTCAAACAGCAACAGCCCTGCCAAAATCGAACCAATGCTAAAGACGCCAGTGAGTATTGTCATCATCCCTGCGATGTAACCCACCATCATCAGCGATCCTGCATAAAATCCAACACATAAAATGGGGAAATAAAACTCACTACGCCGAGTCGCTTGAATAAAATAACTGGCAATGAACAGGAGGATAGAAATGAATATAAAAATCTGAAAGCACAATAAAATGTGCGGAATAAGCTTTTGATTAAAGAGTTCGAATTGTGTATTGGCTAAAATTGAAAGATAAAAAAAGGCATGGAAAAAGATCAGTACGCCACTGACCACTTTGGATTTTTGAATATTATCCACTTCCAAAAGCTGGATATAACCCAGCTTGAAGTTTTCAATTTGTTTTTTAAAGCAAAGAGATATCGACTGAAAATATTTCATGCTTGCACAAATGTTGTTGATTTATAAGATCATCATAGAACGCATTTTAGAATTTGAATAGCAAAATCAATGAATTATTGGTCATAAAAAATAGGGAGCTTAACTCCCTATTGTTAAATCATTCAGTTAGATGAGTGATTAGCCCGTGTTACGTAGCCCTGCGGCAATCCCTGCGATACTTACCATCAAGGCATGATCAACAGGTGTATGTTCCGTGTCTTGTGCCGCCAAATAACCACGGCGGCGTTTCATCAGTTCCGCCTGTAACAGATGTAATGGCAACAAATACGGTTTACGGACTTTCATGGATTGATCAAGGACATCATTAGAACTTAAAAGTTTAGATTCACCTTTCATCGCCAATAAAGTCTGAACGGCATCATGCAAACGTTGACGAAGTTCAGCACCTAGAACTTTTAGATTTTCATCTTCAGTCAAATGTGCTTCGTAATACAGTGCAATATTTGCATCTGCTTTAGACAACACCATCTCCAACATATCAATCAAGGTTTGGAAATAAGGCCACTGTTGCAGCATTTCATCCAGTTGATGCTTTTGACCTTGTTGAATCACTTGATTAATCGCAGCACCTGTTCCGAGCCAAGCAGGAAGCATTAAACGAATCTGTGTCCATGCAAATACCCAAGGGATGGCACGTAGAGACTCAATCCCACCACTGACTTTACGTTTTGCAGGGCGTGAACCCAGGGGCAGCATTTGTAATTCAAGCTCAGGTGTGACCGTTCTGAGATATTGTACAAAATGCGGATTTTCACGAACCGTCTGGCGATAGACCTTGACTGAAAGTTCCGTCATTTCATGCATCAATTGACGCCATTCTGCTTTTGGTTCTGGAGGCGGAAGTAAGGTGGCTTCCAGTGTGGCCGCAGTGTAAATTTCTAAATTCTGAAGTGCAATTTCCTCTAATCCAAATTTAAATCGGATCATTTCACCTTGTTCAGTGACACGGATGGCACCAGAAATCGACCCTGGCGGTTGAGAGAACAAAGCTTGTTGAGTGGGCGCACCGCCACGGCTAATTGAACCACCACGCCCATGAAATAACGTCAGTTGCACCCCATGATTTTTTGAAACAGCCGTCAATTCTTCTTGGGCACGATATTGTGCCCAATTGGCAGACATGAAACCTGCGTCTTTAGCGGAGTCAGAATAACCAATCATCACTTCATGCTTAAACTGGATATGTTGTTTATACCAATGCATGTTGAATAGCGTATCCATGGTCTCCGCAGCGCCGTCCAAATCTTTCAAGGTTTCAAAGAGTGGAACGATTCGAAGCGGATATTCAATGCCTGCTTCTTTTTGGAGGAGTAAAACCGCTAAAACATCACTCGGATATTCAGCCATCGAAATGATGTATGCGCCTAAGCTTTCCGTCGGCTGTTCTGCCAAAGTACGCATGGTGGCAAAAACTTCTTGGACATCCGGATGCTCAATCAAACTTTGTGCAGGAACATTGAGATGCTTAGGCAGTAGCGGACGCTTGCTTTGTAATTCTTGTAATAAGAAATTTTGGCGCGCTTGTTCAGTCCATGTTTCAAAATTACCTAAACCTAAATATTCAGTAATCGCGGAGATGGCTTGACGATGACGACCTGACTCTTGACGAATATCCAGTTTGAGTAATTCGATGCCGAAGCAGTTCACACGGTGAATAAAATCGAGCAATTTCCCTTGTGCAATCTCAGGTAAATTACAGTCAATCAACGAGCGATAACAGAGGAGTAGTGGTTGTAATAACTCATCTTTATGGCGGATGATTTGACTGCGATCTACATCAGAGTGTTGCCCTGTGAGCTTCGCTGCCAGCCATTCACGCGTGATACGTAAACGTTCTCGTGTATTACGTAAATATTCACGGTAAGGTTCAGGGTGTGCTGCACCTAAGGCTTGTTTTAATTCATCACTGGCATGTTGGATCGACAGTTCCCAACGCAGATTTTCAATATCTCTTAAATACAAATCCGCCGCTTTCCAACGAGATAGCCAAAGCACTTCTTGAGTGACGGTGTGTGTAACATTCGGGTTGCCATCACGGTCACCCCCCATCCAAGAGGCAAAACGTACAGGCGCGATATTCAATGGAAGTTCTTTGTTGCAGTGTGTTTGAACCAAATCATTTAAGCCACGCACGAATTTTGGAATCGCATCCCAAAGTGTTTGTTCAATGGTGGTAAAGCCCCATTTGGCTTCATCCACAGGGGTTGGACGATGCTGACGAATTTCATCTGTTTGCCAAGCCGAGCAGACCAATTGCTTTAGATGAGCAAGGACTTGTTCGCGCTGTTTCGGGGTCAGTTTTTGCTGATCGAAAGTCGAGAGACACTCATTAATGCCATCATATTTTTGAATCAGTGTACGACGACTGACTTCAGTCGGATGTGCTGTAAGAACCAGTTCAATACTGAGCTGACCAATTTGTTGGTACAGCTCGTCCGCTGAAATATTTTGATTTTTAAACTTTTCAAATAAATGATCGAGCACATTGGGAGAGGGTGCTTGTTCATCAAATTCGCTTTGACGACGGTTACGTACCACATTGTACTGTTCTGCGATATTGGCAAAATTCAGAAAGTGAGAAAAGGCACGGGTCAATGGAAGAATTTCACTATCTTCTAAACTTAAAAAAAGCTGTTCGAGTTGTTTTTCTGCTTCAACGTTTCCATCACGAGCCCCTTTGGAGAGCGCACGAATTTGTTCAATTTGATTAAACAAATCTTGTCCGGCTTGTTCTTTCAGGGTTTCGCCTAAAAGGTTGCCGAGTAGTCGTACGTCTTCACGTAGGGGAGCATCAATTTGTTGAATCATTATTTTCTCCTTTTTTCTTGTTTAAACTATACCTCGATTAGATGGCAAACCAAGAAAATTCAAACAAAAAAATCAGAGAAAATAGTCTAATGTTCAAGTGATCAAATCAGCGAAGCTCATCCTTAAAAGCGGGGAGATTTATAAAATAAGCGTTATGCAGATTTTTGGTATTTCATCAGAAATAATTCAATCGCATCGGCAATAATGTGCTTCGATTCTTCTGCTGTCGGTATATCACGCACACCCAATAAAATCTCGTGATGGCGATGTCCCAGTAACAACGAAAGTAACAAATGGACTTGCTTTTCCACATCCGTATTTTCAACGAAACCTAAGCTTATGGCTTGTTTAAAAAAATCCGCCCAAACCATATAGAGGCGTTTATGCGAAGCATTGTAAAAAGGTTCTGCTAAAGGGTTTTGTTCAGCAGCCAATTCCAATAATAAATGCTCCAGCTTTAAGGCTTCAGGCAAATAAATAATATTTAAAGCCAAATGACAAATTTGAGAGAGCACTTCTTTGAAATTCGAATCATATTGTAAATGGATTGGACGGGTACGAATCGATTCTTCACAGGTTTGCTCAATGGCACAGGTAAACAAATTGGCTTTGTCCTGAAAATGGTTATACACCGTGAGCTTGGTGACACCTGCTTCTTGTGCAATTTGATTCATGGTAGATCCATGAAAACCTTGTTTTAAAAACAGTGTTTTAGCTGCATCTAGGATCATTTGACGTTTGGCGAGGTCTTTCGGGCGTCCAACTTGCATTTGCAAAATCTTTCCAAAATAAAGTAAATCAAGTCATATACTTGATGATTGTTTTTTAATTAGTGTACCTTACGGTATATTAATTAAAAAATAAACAAATTAATATATACAAAACTAAATCTGAAATGACGCCCAAAAATTACATAAGAGCGATCCCCATGAGCGATATGAAATTCTCCTTAATCAGTTTGATGATTGCATGTGCAGTGGTGTTAACAGGCTGTGGTAAAAAAGAGCCAGCTGTAGAACAAGTACCTTTTGTGATGGTGACTCAGCCCCTAACTACCCATGACGAACTTAAAAGTTATGCAGGGGATGTGCAAGCACGTCAACAAACTGCATTGGCATTTCGGGTTGGGGGACAAATCACTGAGCGTCTGGTGGATGTTGGGGATCGCGTAAAAGTGGGGCAGGTTCTAGCAAAACTGGATGTCAAAGATGCGCAATTAGAGTTGAATTCTGCACAGGCTCAACTCGAAAGTGCACAATCCGCTGCCAAGATCGCTGAAGAAGAATTTAAACGCTTTCAACAACTGCTACCGATCAATGCGGTCAGTCGCTCACAATATGATGCCGTTGAAAATCAATATAACTCAGCAATGTCTGCTTTAAAGCAAGCACAGGCTAACCTGTCAGTGAGTCGTAACCAAACGGGCTATAACCAGTTGGTGGCAAATCGTAATGGCGTGATTACAGAGCGAAATATTGAAGTCGGGCAAGTGATTGCCGCAGGGCAAGCTGCGTACCAAGTCGCGATTGATGGGGATCGTGAAGTGGTGATTGGTGTGCCAGAACAAGCCATTTCAGACATCAAAGTCGGTCAAAATGCAGTGATTACCCTGTGGTCTAAACCGGAAGATCGTTTTGCTGCCTATGTCCGTGAAATTTCACCTGCTGCGGATCAATCACGAACCTTCAGTGTCAAAGTCGCGCTAAAAGAAGGACAGTCAGCGATTCAACTGGGACAGAGTGCACGCGTCTTCTTTGCGAACAATGTTGAAAATGTGATCAGTGTGCCGTTATCCAGTATCTCAGCTCATGAAAATCAGGCCTATGCTTGGGTGGTCAACGCAGATCATTCGATTCGTAAAGTGCCAGTCACCATTGGTGCTTATGGACGCGATAGTGTACCCGTGCTGACCGGTTTAAAAGCAACGGATTGGGTTGTGGTTGGTGGAGTACACTTGCTTCGTGAAAAACAAAAAATTCATCCGATTGATCGTGAAAATCGAGCAGTGAAAATTCAATCAGGAGCAAAATAATGAGTTCCAAAATGAATTTTAACTTGTCCGAGTGGGCACTTAATAATAAAGGTTTGATCCTTTATTTTATGATTTTGATGGGCATCGTCGGAATTTATTCGTATTCAAAACTCTCCCAAAGTGAAGATCCACCCTTTAGTTTTAAAGTGATGGTGGTACAAACCTATTGGCCGGGTGCGACCGCTGAAGAGGTGTCACTCCAAGTCACCGATCGTATTGAAAAAGAGTTGATGAGTACTGGGCTTTACGAGCGTGTTACAGCCTATTCTCGTCCAGGTGAGTCCATGGTGACCTTCATTGCCAAAGATTCTTTAAGATCAGCGGATTTACCTAATGTTTGGTATCAAGTGCGTAAGAAAGTGGGCGATATCAAACATCAGTTGCCAAGTGGTGTACAAGGTCCATTTTTCAATGATGAATTTGGCGATACCTTTGGAAATATTTATGTTCTGACAGCTAAAGATTTCGATTATGCCGTTTTAAAAGAGTATGCGGATCGTTTGCAACTCCAACTTCAGCGGGTAAAAGACGTCGGTAAAGTGGACTTAATTGGATTACAAGATCAAAAAATTTGGATTGAAATATCGAATACCAAATCAGCGCAAATGGGTATTCCGGTGACTGCCATTCAAGAAGCCTTACAAAAGCAAAACAGTATCGCGAGTGCGGGATTCTTTGAAACCAATTCAGACCGAATTCAAGTCAGAGTCAGCGGTCAACTTCAAGATATTGATCAGCTTAAAACGATGCCACTATTGGTGGGTGATAAGACCATTCAATTGGGTGATGTCGCTGAGGTCTATCGTGGTTTCAGTGAGCCTGCGCAACCCCGTATGCGATTTATGGGGGAAAATGGGATTGGGATCGCGGTGTCTATGCGCAAGGGTGGTGACATTATTGCCTTAGGTAAAAGTTTAGAGGGTAGCTTTACAGAATTGCAGAAATCGTTGCCTCTGGGGATGACGTTAGAAAAAGTCTCTGATCAACCTGTGGCGGTAGAGCGCAGTATTCATGAGTTTATTAAGGTCTTGGCTGAAGCGGTGATTATCGTTCTATTGGTCAGCTTTTTCTCTTTAGGCTTCCGTACCGGGCTGGTTGTGGCATTTTCGATTCCATTGGTTCTTGCCATGACCTTTGCAGGGATGAATCTCTTTGATGTCGGACTACACAAGATTTCATTGGGTGCTTTGATTTTAGCACTGGGGCTGTTGGTGGATGATGCCATTATCGCCGTCGAAATGATGGCGATTAAAATGGAGCAAGGTTATAGCCGTTTACAAGCCGCAGGATTTGCATGGACATCGACAGCATTTCCCATGTTGACAGGGACACTCATTACTGCAGCAGGCTTTTTGCCGATTGCTACCGCAGCGTCAAGCACAGGTGAATATACCCGTTCAATATTCCAAGTCGTGACCATTGCATTAGTGGTGTCATGGTTTGCAGCGGTACTTTTTGTGCCCTATTTAGGTGATAAGTTACTGCCTGATTTTAACAGTCAAAGCTTACATAAAGCGCCTTGGTATGTACGTCTGTGGGCTCGTTTACGTAAACAGCCTGAACCTGATCCAGTCATTCATCAACACGGCGATCAGCATGATCCCTATCAAACCAAGGCGTATCAAAAATTTCGTTCGTGGGTCAATATCTGTCTTACTTATCGTAAGACCGTGATTGCAGCGACAGTCGGCATATTTGTGCTGTCGCTCTTGATGTTTAAATTGGTTCCGCAGCAGTTCTTTCCACCTTCGAATCGAGCAGAGATTTTAGTTGATCTCAAACTAGAAGAAGGCGCTTCACTCATTGCAACTGAAAATGCAGTGAAAAAAGTTGAAAAGTTCCTGTCTACTCAAAAAGGCATTGATAATTATGTGGCTTATGTCGGCACAGGATCACCACGTTTCTACTTGCCACTCGATCAGCAACTTCCTCAAGCCAGTTTTGCGCAATTTGTGGTTCTCGCATCATCACTCGATGATCGTGATGAAATTCGAAAAACCTTGAGTCAGGAAATCAGTAAACTTTTACCTGAAGTGAGAACACGTGTATCACTCTTGGAAAATGGTCCTCCCGTAGGTTATCCAATTCAATTCCGTGTGTCAGGTGAAGACCTCAATACGGTGCGTCAACGTGCGCAATTGGTATCAAAAGCTGTCAGTGAAAACTCCAATACCAGCAATGTCCATCTGGATTGGGGTGAGCCGAGTAAGATTATTTCATTGGAAATTGATCAGGATCGTGCACGTCAACTGGGTGTATCGAGTTTGGATTTGGCAAACTTTTTAAATAGCTCAATTACAGGCGCTGTGATTAACCAGTACCGTGAAAAACGTGAATTGATTGATATTCGTTTAAGAGGCGACAAGGCTGAGCGTGTTGATGTCGGTTCTTTATCCAGTTTGGCTGTACCGACTTCAAAAGGGGGCACAGTACCATTGGCTCAGATCGCCAATATTCAATACAAATTTGAAGATGGACTGATTTGGCATCGTAATCGTTTACCGACCATTACGGTACGTGCTGATATTCGAACCGACTTACAACCCGCAACGGTGGTCGGGGAGTTAAAAGATAAGATTCAAAAAATTCGCGATGATTTGCCAAGCGGTTATTTGGTTGAAGTCGGAGGCACAGTAGAAGAGTCTGCTCGTGGACAAAGCTCCGTTAATGCAGGTATGCCATTATTTTTGGTGGTGGTATTTACCTTGCTCATGATTCAGCTCAAAAGTATTTCACGTTCTTTTATCGTGTTCTTGACTGCACCTTTGGGACTGATCGGCGTGGTGCTGTTCTTGTTGCTATTTAATAAGCCTTTTGGATTTGTCGCGATGCTCGGTACGATTGCACTCTCGGGTATGATTATGCGGAATTCTTTGATTTTGATTGATCAGATTGAACAAGATATTCGAGCAGGACATCAACCTTGGGATGCCATTTTAGATGCGACGGTTCGCCGTTCACGCCCCATTATTTTGACAGCACTCGCTGCGGTATTGGCGATGATTCCATTGTCACGCAGTATTTTCTTTGGTCCAATGGCTGTTGCAATTATGGGCGGCTTAATCATCGCGACATTACTTACGCTGTTTTTCCTGCCAGCATTATATGCCGCTTGGTTTAAAGTCAAAAAAGATACAAAAAATGCATATAAATGATGAATTCTAGGTGCGTTGTTTAGAAAAATTTAATATAGTAGCGGATGGATTTTACATAAAATAACATACGGTACCGATTGCATAAATAACGACTGAATTTGCAATCGGTTGAGGTCAAAAGTATCCATGGGGCAAGACTTTTTAGACAGACATCGTCGTTATATGACGTTGTCTTATGTATTCATGTTTCTTGCACTCTTTACCGTAGTGACAGCTACGATCGCTTATTGCTTAGCGCGTAAAGTTGCTAATACGGATGCGACAGAAGTGTGGTTACATGCTCAGGCACTTTGGGTGATGCGCAGTGTCGTTTTATTTATGCTATTGGCTGTGTTCGCGGCACTTTGGTTTATTCCCGCTTGTTTCATTTATTGGGACAGTGTCCTTTGGGTGAAAGCCTGTAGTGTGATTGGTGTGATTTTTAGCACCATTGCTTGGCTTTATCTGCTGAATACATGGCTAAAAGGCTTTGTAAAATATACCCAAAAAAAAGCAGCTTTCTAAAAAATATTTCAATATCGACTTGTAATTTCGGCGTATGAACCCAACATATTTCGCAGTGAAGTAATCTCAAATTTTTGTGGAGCATCGCCAGACATGGCTAAACGTGATTATTATGAGGTTTTAGGGGTATCTAAAACCGCTAGTGATGATGAAATTAAAAAAGCCTACCGTAAGTTGGCGATGAAATATCATCCAGATCGTAACCCTGACAACGCCGAAGCTGAAGAAAAATTTAAAGAAGCTGCTGAAGCTTATGAAATTCTTTCTGACGGCGAAAAACGCAGTATGTATGACCGTATGGGACATAACGCCTTTGAAGGCGGTATGGGCGGTGGTGGTGGCTTCGGCGGTGGATTTAGCGCGGAAGACATTTTCAGTCAGTTTGGTGATATTTTTGGTGGTGCTTTTGGTGGTGGAGGCCGTGGCGGTCAACAACGTCAAAAACGCGGCTCAGACTTACGCTATGTGATGGAACTGACCCTTGAAGAAGCGGTAAAAGGCATCAAAAAAACCATTACTTTCACAGCGCCAGCGCCTTGTGAAACCTGTGATGGTAAAGGCTCTAAAAATCCAAACGATGTTGAAACGTGTAAAACCTGTCATGGTGCAGGTCAAGTGCGTATGCAACAAGGTTTCTTCTCTGTTCAGCAAACCTGTAGCACTTGTCGTGGACAAGGTAAAATCATTAAGAACCCATGTGGCACATGCCATGGTTCTGGTGTAAAAGACCGTCAGCAAACGCTCGAAGTTACGATTCCAGCGGGGGTGGACAATGGTGATCGCGTACGTTTAACCGGCAAAGGTGAAGCGATTCGTGATGGTCAATCAGGTGACCTATACGTTGAAGTGACTGTTCGTGAACATGAAATCTTCCAACGTGATGGTGCTGATTTGTATATGGATGTGCCGATTAGCATTGCAGATGCAGCTTTGGGTAAAGAAATTGAGATCCCAACACTGGATGGCCGTGTGAACTTGAAAGTGCCTGAAGGAACTCAAACGGGCAAGATGTTCCGTTTACGTGGTAAAGGTGTGAAACCTGTTCGTACCAGTATGGTGGGTGACTTACTCTGTCGCGTTGTGGTTGAGACACCAGTGAACTTGACATCACGTCAACGTGAGCTGTTAAAAGAACTTCAAGAGTCGATGGATGGTGAAGACAGTAAATCATCTCCAAAGAAAAAATCGTTCTTTGATCGTCTTTTCGACTAATTAAAGATGTCAAAAAACCCGAACATGCGTCGGGTTTTTTTATAATTGAACACCAGATCTGACTACTTTTAGAACTAAGTTTGCGCTTAATTTTTGTATCTTTTTGCTCGTATGTTAGGAAGCATAGCTAATTATTATAATTTTAAAAGAATTAAATATTTCAACAATTACATATATGAATATATCAATTATATCCAATTTTTATCCTTTAAAATTAGAGTCCTAAGGCTATATGATAGTTGATAAGCTTTTAAAGGATTCAGCTATTTTTAATGTTTTCTACAACTGTTAAACCTGTAGTAGGCATCTCTAAAGTTTTTAGTAAGATAGAAAGGTGACCGTCAAGCTCTTTAAGCACATTAGAGGGTATTAATGAAAGTATCATACGTTCATTTTCGACATGTTGCTCTACAGCTACATCAATCAATTCAAGTCCTTGATTTGTCAATTGTACAAGCATGCTTCGAGCATCTTCTACGTTAGAGACGCGTTCTATCAAATTTCTACTTTCTAACCTTTTTAATCTGTGGGTCATTGTTCCTGAAGTTACCATCAACAAAGAAAAAAGTTCTGTTGGACTTAGACAATAGGGAGCACCAGATCTACGTAAAGTAGCGAGCATATCAAATTCCCATAAATTAAGATCTAATGTTTCAAATTTTGATTCAAGCTTTTTTTCTAAAAGAGAGGCACATCGCTTAATGCGCCCAATAGGTCCCATAGGAGAAATATCAAGATCAGGGCGTTCTTTTTGCCATTGTTCAAGAACGACGTCCACCATATCGGATTTAATTTGATTAGATTGATTGCTCATTTATCTTGACTTCAAGGTAACTTTTATTCATGATTATTTTATCTTAAATTCAAGATAAATAACAACACTATGCAAATACAAGCTTCATTTTTACGGAAAGACATTATATTGACAGCTATAGCTCCTGTTATTTGGGGTTCTACTTACATCGTGACATCAGAGTTACTGCCAGCAGATCGACCTTTTACAGCCGCACTGATTCGTGTATTGCCTGCTGGATTATTGCTACTCTTATTTACTAGATACATACCTTTAAAAAAATATTGGTGGCGTTTATTCATACTTGGTGCATTAAATATAGCACTTTTTCAGGCACTTCTTTTTATTGCAGCTTATCGCTTGCCTGGGGGATTAGCCGCAGTATTAGGTGCTATTCAACCTTTATTCATAATGTTAATAGCTTGGGTCATAGATGGAAGATCTCCTTTATTATCAACTTTAATTTCAGCCGTGATAGGAGTATATGGAATGTCTATTTTACTTTTGTCACCTCAAACTATATTCGAACCTATAGGTATTGCTGCTGCATTATTAGGAGCCATTTGCATGTCTTGTGGCATTTGGCTCACAAGTAAATGGAAACTAGATATGCCTTTACTCGCAATGACAGGCTGGCAACTTATTCTTGGTGGATTCATGCTAATACCTATAGCGTATTTCTTAGATGCACCTCTTCCTCAGTTAGAACCATTGCAATATGTTGCTTATATTTACCTGAGCTTGGGAGGTGCTTTGCTTGCATATGTACTTTGGTTTAGGGGTGTACTCGGTTTACCTGTAGTAGCGGTTGCATCACTTGGATTACTCAGTCCGCTAACAGCTGTTTTCTTAGGTTGGTGGCTACTTTCACAATCAATTTCTGGAACTGCATTTTTAGGATTTATTATTGTATTTATCAGTGTCTTGGCTGTGCAATGGACAGCCAATAGTAGTCGGTAAATGTAATTTAAAAATTATTTCCATTTTGTCTGGTACATATTATGAATATTTCTCTCAAAAACATTATGAATAGCCGAATTTCAGTAAATAATTTTCAAACGAACCGACCGCTAGAAGCTGAGATTATTACATCATTGATTGATTTAGCGACGAAATCACCAACAGCTTATAATTTACAGAACTGGCGATTTATTGCTGCGAGTTCAGAAAGTGCAAAAATACGTTTGAAATCTGTGGCATTTGGACAAGAAAAAATTCTACATTCCTCGGTAAGTTTTCTAATATGTGGTACTTTGGAAGCACATAAGCACTTACGCTCAGTACTACAACCCAGTGTAGATGCAAATATCATCGAGCAAAAGGTCGTTGATGCATGGGCTATGCAGACAGCTTCATATGAGGGCAACTTAATATTACAGCGAGATGAAGCTATTCGTTCAGCATCTTTGGCAGCTATGTCTTTAATGCTTGCAGCTCAAGACCTAGGCTTAGGATCATGTGCAATCGGAGGCTTTGATGCTACACAAGTCGCTCTTGAATTTGGACTTAGTTCAACAGAAATACCTGTCATCATTATTGCAATAGGTTATCCAACTAGTAATAATTGGCCTCAAAAGCCAAGAAAACCGTTATCTGAAATTCTTACCATTATTTAACCGATATGATTAGATAATGAAGAGACGCACTATTTTCTTTTATTGCTTTAATTCAATCCTAAAAACACCCTAGGGTTAAACCAATTTAAGTTATAAAAAAATTATGTTTGTTAAATAAAAGGAGATCACTCAGATCCCCTTTATTTGACTAAAACGAAGCATTAGCTTTGCGCATCAATACTTTGACCATTCAGCCCAATACTGTCTTCACCCATCAAATATAGGTAAGCAGGCATAATTTGCTCAGGCGTTGGCAAAGTTTTTGGGTCTTCATCAGGATAAGCTTTAGCGCGCATTGCCGTGCGTGTTGCACCTGGATTGATACAGTTAAAGCGAACATTTGGGTACGTATGTTCTTTGGCGAAAATTTGGCTCACTGCTTCAATGGCAATTTTTGAAACAGAATAAGCTCCCCAAGTGGCACGAGCTTCGCGTCCTACACCCGAACTGGCAAATACCACAGAAGCATTATCTGATTTTTCTAAAAGAGGGAGCAGTTCTTGAGTGAGCACAAATGGCGCACGTAGATTTACTGCCATCACATCATCCCAATCTTCAGCAGGGTAGTTCGCAAGTTCTGTACGCTCACCTAAAATGCCTGCATTGTGTAAAATGCCATCTAACCGACCAAATTGCTGAGCAAGTGTGTCGTACAACAACTCATAATCATGTGAGGTCGCTGTTGAAAGTTGTAAAGGCAAAATCGCAGGCTGTGGTGCACCTAGACTTTCAATCTCATCATAGATCACTTCTAGCTTATTAATAGTGCGCCCATGCAGTACCACTGTTGCGCCGTGCAGGGCATAACTCAAAGCAGCTGCACGACCAATACCATCGCCTGCACCTGTAATCAGGATAATTTTGTCTTTTAACAAATCTGGACGAGGTTGATATTCTGAATAATTCATGGGCGACCTCCTATATTTTTATATTATTAAGTAAGTTGTTTCAGCAGTATCGATTTCAACCATGCGATTTAAAAAAGTCAGCACGTATAGATTATGCTGACTTTTCTTGAGCATTCAGCAGTTTTAGAACGACCTGATGTAACTCAGCAACGTCTTTTACTATACAGTCTGCTTGCCATGCTGTTAAGTCATCTTTGTGCGCTAAAGGTAAATATCCATAGGCTGCCAAAATGGTATACATCCCGGCATGACGACCCGCATCAATATCACGTGGATGATCGCCCACATAGATGCAATCTTTAGCATCGATATTGATTTTAGAGGCTGCCAAAAACATGGGTTCTGGATCGGGTTTGGTCTGTTTTACATCTTCAGGGCAGACTAACACAGCACAACGTTCAGTAAGATCTAAAGCTTTGAGTAAAGCTTCACTGAGCCAGCGCGGTTTATTGGTCACAATACCCCAAGGAATGTGTTTCGCCTCTAAAGCTTCAAGTAAAGGATACATACCGTCAAAGAGGTCAGTATCCACAGCAATATCTGCACCATAAATATCGAGAAAACGCTGGCGATGTGCAAGGAAAATCGGGTCTTCGACATCTAAATGCGGATAGACCAACTTAACCATTGCTCGCGCGCCTTCAGACACTTGAGTGCGGATCAATGCTGCATCAACAATGTCATATTTTTCTTCACGACACATGTTTTGAATGATACGAATAAAATCTGCTGCCGTATCAATCAAAGTTCCGTCTAAGTCAAAGAGTACCGCTTTCATTCAGCTTGCTCATTTTTGATTTCATTCTGGGTATAAACCATGTAATTCACATCAACATTCGGCGCCAACCAATAGTTCTTCGTTAGCGGGTTGTAGTGCAAGCCCGTCATGTCTTTCAGTTTTAAATTCGCACTACGAATATCATGTGCCAACTCTGAAGGCTTAATGAATTTATGATAATCATGCGTGCCTTTTTTCAACATGCGCAATACATATTCAGCCCCGATAATCGCGAATAAATAAGATTTTGGATTACGATTAATGGTGGAGAAAAACACGTGACCATTTGGCTTTACTAACTTTTGACAGGCTTGAATAATCGAAGCTGGATCTGGAACGTGTTCTAACATTTCCATACAGGTCACAACGTCATATTGTCCCGCTTGTTCTTCGGCAAGTTGTTCAACAGGAATTTGACGATACTCAATATTGCTCACATTTTCTTGTTCTGCATGTAGGCGAGCGACATTTAAAGGGGCTACACCCATATCAATTCCGAGTACATCTGCACCACGGCGCGCCATGCTTTCAGCTAAAATACCGCCACCACAGCCGACATCAAGCACTTTTTTGCCTGATAAACCACCTGCATGTTCATCAATCCAATTTAAACGTAAAGGATTGATTTGATGGAGTGGACGGAACTCAGAGTGCTGATCCCACCATATTGCAGCCAGTGCTTCAAATTTAGCAATTTCTTGTGGATCGACATTGAGTTGCGTCATTGGGTACGTCCTCAGTAAATTATTGGAATAAATAAAAGATTAAGTATAGCGAGCTTAGTGTAGCGCTTGTTCGAAAAAAAGCGATAAATCGTCAAAAAAACTTCACAGAAGGAAAACGAAATTCTCATAATTGATTTATAGTGGATGTATAAGCTAACCATAATGATTTTTAGGACGATAATCCGAATGAATAAATTCCTTTTAAGTGCTGTTGCTGCATCTGTTATGGCTTTTTCAGGTTCTGCAATGGCGAACTTTGTGGCGGGTAAAGATTACCAAGTCGTAAAGAATCCAATTAAAGTTGAAAAACCGGGGAAAATTGAAGTACGTGAATTCTTTTGGTATGGCTGTGGTCACTGCTTCACATTAGAACCCCACATGCAATCTTGGTTGAAAAAATTACCTAAAGATATTCGTTTTGTGCGTACTCCAGCGGCGATGAATCCAGTGTGGGAGCAAGGTGCACGTGCCTACTATGTCTCTGAAGCATTAGGTGTACGTCAAAAAGCACATTTACAGTTATTCCATGACATTCATGTGAAGCAAAAACCGATTTTAGATCAAGCTTCTTTAGCGAAGTTCTATACGCGTTATGGTATTCCAGAAGCAAAATTTAACAGTACTTATAAATCATTCCCGATTACCTCTAAAATTGCGCAAGCCAAAAGCTTAGCGGCACAATACCAGTTATCAGGTGTGCCTGCTGTGACGGTGAATGGTAAATACATCGTGCAAGGTGATAATGGTCGCGTGATTGAAGTCGTGAACTATCTGGTAGAAAAAGAGCGTAAAGCTGCAAAATAATTTAAATAGATTCGATTAAAAAAACCCGCTGATGAGCGGGTTTTTTATTCAATTGCACATTAGGTGGTCTTAATGATGTGGTGATTTTTTGTAGATGATTATTGGATGAGATTTAGCGATTCATTTCACTGTTTGACCAGTTAGAAATCCCTTTAAAGATGAGTTTAATTTGGGTAATAGACTGTTTCTTGAGTACTAATTTTTGTAATTCGAGTTCCATACCTGAATATTGACGACCCAAGCTAATCCATGACATCGCCCAAGTAAAACAGAGGTTAATCAAAATATTGGCTAAAACTTTTAAATCATCACCATGATCAAAATTTTGCACAATTTCAAATTTTCGTAGGTCTTCAGCCAAATCAATATTTAAAAAATCAATTTCACGTGCAATGGCACGACGAACCATTTCTGAGCCACCCCAACGCTCTGCGATCATAAAAATCCATGGGGTCGGGTTTTGATCAACCGCATTAAAGAAAAGTTCAATACTCATTTCAGGATTCGCTTCTGCTTGAGCAAGACCTTGTCCAAGTTGATGCATGACATTTTTTAAATACAGAGCGACTTGATCGACCAGTTCTTGACCCAATTCGTCCATATCTTGGAAATGGCGGTAAAAAGCTGTTGGGACGAGCCCCACTTCACGTGCAACTTCTCGCAAGCTAATACTGCTAAATGAACGACCAGACGTGCTTAAGCTTAAAGCAGCATCTAGTAAAGCCTGTCGGCTTTGTTGTTTGCGTTCATCGCGTATGGACATTGTTGAACCTAGTGATTTGAATGGTGATGAGTCTACCAAAAAAATTACAAAATTAAATGATGAATGTCAGTGAACAGGTGTTGACTGATTTTTAAAATAAACTATAGTGTACAAGTGTTCACTATGAAAACACATGTTCACTCAATTAAATTGAAATACAAAGAGGAACGGAATGAGCAGCCAAATGCAGTATCAACCTGAATGGGTTCGTGAAGATTTTGTTGATTTTGTGGTCGAGAAAATAAACCCGGTTTGGGCATGGAAACGTGTCAAAGCGACTATTGTTGCGAAACAATGGCTAAGCAAAGATTTCGTGCAGCTTACGCTCAGACCGAACCGAAATTTTAAACATCGAAGCTTTAAAGCAGGTCAAAGCGTGTTGTGTACGCTTGTGATTGAAGGTGTACGCCAACAACGGAGTTATTCAATCGTTGATATGTTGCCAAATGGTGATGTGGTTTTGGCGATACGTGTGCAAGGTTTGGTTTCAAAAGGAATCGCGCAAAGTGCTCATGGTGCGGTGATTGAAATATCTCAGCCGCAAGGTGATTTTGTATTAGATACGCATTCTAAATCTGTTGTATTGATTGCCTCAGGCAGTGGGATCACCGCCATTTATGCGTTGCTTAAACATGCTTTAGGCTCACAGATTGAGTCGGTTACTTTGTTGTACTTCACTCGAGACGATGCGTTTCACGTGGAACTGGAGGCGTTAAATCAACAGCACGCCCATTTTAATTATCACCACATCAACACCATTCAAACACAGCAACATTTACATCAAGATTTACTCGATCAACGTGTTCCGCAGCTGAGTCAGAGTATGACCTATGCATGTGGAGCGACGACGATGATGCAAAGTATTAATCGAATTTTTGCTGAACGTGGTTTGACGGCTCAACTGAAACAGGAGTTTTTCCAGCTTCCTGTAGATGAGCATCAAGCCAGTCAGCCGATTGTATTTGCACGTGCACAACAACAGTTTGAGTCGAAAACCAATCTACTGGACGACGCTGAACAAGCAGGCTTAAGACCTGCACATGGTTGTCGAATGGGTATTTGTAATACCTGCACGTGTACCAAACTGAGTGGTTCAACCAAAAATATTCTAACGGGCGAGATTGATCATCAATCGAATACACAAATCAAACTATGTATTAGCCAAGCGGTTAGTCCAGTCGTTATCAACTTATAAGCATTGCCAAAACCAATGTGAAAGTGAAGTGAGTACAACCATGAATATGTCAGTCACATTTCCTAAAAATAGTAAAACAAAGCATTTAAGTGCTGAACAGATCGAAGCATTTGGGCGTAGAGTTGAAGAAATCCGTCAGAACATCATGTCGGATTTAGGTGAAAGAGATGCCAAATATATTTATAAAATCCGTAATTTTGTTCGTTATAGCGAAATCAGTTCCCGTGCGCTACTGATGTTCGGCGGTTGGTTGCCACCTGTTTGGTTAGTCGGTACAGGACTACTCGGCATTTCCAAAATTGTGGAAAACATGGAGCTTGGTCATAACGTCATGCATGGTCAGTTTGATTGGCTCAATGATCCAAGTTTAAATGGTGCAAACTATGACTGGGATACCATGGCAACGGGGGATGACTGGAAATATACTCATAACTATGTACATCACACCTATACCAATATCGTCGGTAAAGACCATGATGTGGGCTATGGCTTATTACGCATCAGTGAGTCGCAAAAGTGGGAACCCCGCTTTTTATTGAATATTCCTCTAGCAATTCAACTGATGGTATTTTTTGAATGGTATGTTGGGGTACAAAATCTGCATTTGGAAGACGCACTGATTTATAAAACCAAAACGTGGAAACAGGTTTGGGCGGATGCAACGAAGTTCCGTAAAAAAGCACGCCGTCAAATTTTAAAAGATTATGTATTTTTCCCTGTGATTGCAGGACCGAATGCTTTGCCAGTTCTAGCAGGCAATACTGTGGCAAATATCATTCGTAGTTTATGGTCATCTGCGGTCATTTTTAATGGTCACTTTACTGAGGATGCTGAAACTTTTGAGGCAGACAATACGATAAATGAAACCCGAGCTGAATGGTATTTAAGACAAATCCGTGGTTCGAGTAATTTTACAGGGACAGATTGGTTGCATATTTTAAGTGGTAATTTGAGTCATCAAATTGAACATCATTTATTCCCAGATATGCCCGCCAATCGTTATGCAGAAGCTGCACCAAAAATCCGAGAACTCTGTGCAGAATACGGTGTGAACTATAATGAAGCCAATTTTATGCAACAGTTTGGCAGTGTATGGGTACGTCTAGCGAAATGTTCATTACCGAATGAGATGACAACTAAAATGATGCAGTCTTTGGCAAAAGTGAAGGGAATTTTGGGTTAAATATTTAGTTTTAGTTGATGGAAAATGTTGAGTAATTTTTTAAAAACACAAGTTTTAAAGCTTGTGTTTTTTCGCTTAAAAGATTGGAGAGACATCTGTAAAGCATTATTATTCTGATATGAACCAATGATCAATTAGATTAAGAAATAAAATGATACATGAAGATTTAAAACAATATCCTAAAGCCATCTATATTCATCTTTATAAAGATCATATGAGTCTCATAGCAAAAGATAGTTCGATTGAAGTCACAGAAGTTCCTCAAGTACCTTATCACCATCCTAGAATGATCATCGGTGATTTTGAAAGTTCTGATTTGACGCTTAAAGCATTGCTAAAACATCACTCCAATCCACTTAGTTTCTTAAAATTACGCAGAAGCATTGCCATTGTTCAAATTATGGAGCCAATAGAGGGTAATTTAGCGAAGATTGAAAAAAGAGTTCTTCATGAATTATTTGTTAATCATGGCGTTGAACAATTAATACTTTACGATTTTGCTGGTAATTTGATTTCTAATGAGCAATGAAACGTATAGTTAATCTGTATTTTTAAATAAAACATTGATCCTACACTTAAAAAAATTTATTTAAGAAAGTTATATATCCTTAATTTTTATTGATAATAGTCATTCAAATGAAAAGGGATTCACCAGTCCGAAACACTGACTAGTAACAAAACCATTGCTCTTGTATCTGCTATAATCTGCGCAATTAATTTTTTAGTACAGTTTAGGATACATCATGCGTATTGACCAACGAGCATTAGACCAACTTCGTGAAGTGAAAATTACCCGTAACTACACACGTTATGCAGAAGGTTCTGTATTGGTTGAATTTGGTCATACCAAAGTGCTGTGTACTGCAAGTATCGACAATTCAGTGCCACGTTTCCTTAAGGGTAAAGGACAAGGTTGGGTAACAGCAGAATATGGTATGTTGCCACGTTCAACGCATACGCGTAGTGATCGTGAAGCAGCACGTGGTAAACAAAGTGGTCGTACTCAAGAAATTCAACGTTTAATTGGTCGTAGCCTACGTGCGATGGTGGACCTTAAAAAATTAGGTGAAAATACAATCACCATTGACTGTGATGTGATTCAAGCCGATGGTGGTACACGTACAGCAGCAATCACAGGTGCAGCAGTGGCATTGATCGATGCCATGAATGTCTTGCTTGAGAAAAAGAAAATCAAACAAGACCCATTAAAAGGTTTAGTCGCTGCGATCTCAGTGGGTATTTACCAAGATGAAGTGCTTTTAGATCTTTGCTATGAAGAAGATTCAAGTTGCCAAACTGACTTGAACGTTGTGATGACACAAGCTGGTGAGTTCATCGAGATTCAAGGCACTGCTGAAGAAAAACCATTTACACGTGAGCAGTCAAATGCAATGTTGGAAATGGCTGAAAAAGGGATTGCAGAATTGGTGAAGAAACAACAAGAAGCCTTAGGTTGGTAAGTTGCTCTTCGACACAATGACGATACAATAAAAAAATGATTAAAAATACGCACTTAAGAGTGCGTTTTTTTTGTGTCATCAGTTTGCAATTTTAGCATCACTAGATTGTCATGAAGGATGAGTATTTCTGTTATTTCATAAAAACAGAGACGTTCTTCATGACAAGAATTTTAGGGATCTTAATACTGAGTTTGAGCGTAATTTTAAGCGCATGTAATGACGATGATGCGAACAAGGAAGTCACATCACAACCAAATCCTGAACCGAATTGCAAGATGCACTGTGCACCATAACCATAATAAGGAAAATAACAATGAACCGTCGTGATTTTATTTTAAATTCAGGAAAAACATTATTTGGTGCGACTGCACTTGCAGCTTTTCCATTGAGTATCCAGAAAGCTTTGGCGATTGATGCAAAAGTTGAAACTGGCACAATTAAAGACGTTAAACATATCGTGATTTTGACTCAAGAGAATCGTTCATTTGATAATTACTTTGGAACATTCAAAGGTGTACGTGGTTTTGGTGATCGTTTTACGATTCCACTAACCGAGGGTCGAAAAGTATGGGAACAATATGATCAATCAAAAAATAAAATTCTTCCTTATCATTTAGATAGTCGCATTGGAAATGCTCAACGTGTTTCTGGGACACCACATTCATGGAAAGATGGTCAAGCGGCGTGGGATGGTGGTCGCATGGGCCATTGGGTTGAACATAAACAACCACAATCGATGGGATATTATAAAAAGGTCGAGCTCGATTTTCAGTTTGCCTTAGCAGATGCCTTTACGCTGTGTGATGCCTATCATTGTGCCATGCATGCAGGGACCAACCCGAACCGAAAATTCATATGGACCGGAACCAATGGTCCGACAGGGGCGGGTGTGGCAAGCGTAGTCAATGAGTTTGATGGGATCGGACCTTCTACAGTAGGCTATGACTGGACCACTTACCCTGAACGCTTACAAGAGGCAGGTGTGACTTGGAAAGTTTATCAAAATATGCCAGATAACTTCACCGACAATCCATTAGCAGGCTTTAAACAATATCGCCGTGCCAATGAACAATCAGGACAGCCCGTTAGTCATTCAAATCCCAGCTGTCCTGCATACGATGAAAAAATTGATGTCACGCAGCCATTGTATAAAGGTATCGCCAATACGATGCCGAATGATGGTGGATTATTGGGGCAATTCAAACTGGATATAGAGCAAGGCAAATTACCTGAAGTGAGTTGGATTGTTGCACCAGCTGCATATAGTGAACATCCTGGACCCTCGAGTCCGGTACAAGGTGCTTGGTATATTCAAGAGCTACTCAATACCCTAACTGCTGATCCTGAGCTATGGAGTAAAACTGTTTTATTGGTAAACTTTGATGAAAATGACGGATTTTTTGACCATATTCCATCGCCATCTGCACCTTCACGAGAAATTAATGAGCGCGGTGAAATCCTGAAAGTGCATGGCAAGACCACACTTTCGGATGAGCAAGTTTCTTATGAATATTTTAATCATCCGCGGATTGCAGAATCCACTTCACAGCCTTTGCTTCAGTATGTAAATGGAAAAAATGAAAATTTCTGGCATGGGGTATATGGACCAGGGGTTCGTGTGCCGATGTACGTCATTTCTCCATGGAGTCGTGGAGGTTGGGTCAACTCTCAGGTTTTCGATCACACGTCCATTATTCAATTTTTAGAGCAACGTTTTGGGGTGATGGAACCCAATATTAGTCCTTATCGCCGTGCCGTCTGTGGGGATCTAAGTTCAGCATTTAATTTCAAAACACCGAATATAGATGTCTTGCCAGTCTTAGATGGGCAAAGAACGAAACAGCAGGCAGATTCGATTCGTCTAAGTCAGCAGGGGCTCGCTCAGGTCAAAGTACCAATTTCTCAAAATCTACCGATTCAAGAAACTGGTATACGTTATTCGCGTGCATTGCCCTATATATTGCATAGCAGTGCTAAAGTGTTGGTCGAACAAAATAAAATCCAATTGTTATTTTCCAATACTGGGAAGCAGGGTGCGGTATTCCATGTGTATAACAAGATGGATTTAACTGCTCTTCCTAAACGTTATATGGTTGAAGCAGGTAAACAGCTTGAGGATGTTTGGACATTAATGCATGGCCAATATGATTTATGGGTATTGGGTCCCAACGGATTCCATCGTGGATTTAAAGGTGATCTAAATGATCCTATTCAGCTTGAGAGTCTGGCTGAAATTCGGGTGTGTGTAGAAGAATGTCAACCCAAAATATATCTAAAATTACGTCATGATGGAATTAAAGCATCCAATCTAGAGATTAAAGCAAATGCTTACTTGAATAATAGAACATGGCAGGTTTCCACTCAGGAGAGTGAGCAAGATCTGGTATTAGATATGAGTGATGTCTATGGTTGGTATGATTTTACAGTCAGAATGCAAGGTCAAAGTGCTTTCGAACGCCGTTTTGCAGGACGTATAGAAACAGGCGAAGACTCTTATTCCGATCCATTTATGGGGAGTATAGGTGAATAAGAGTTGATCTATAAAAGCGTACATTTAGGTACGCTTTTTTTAAGGAAAATTACAGTAGAAACAGAGGAATCTGGGTAAGATAAAGTTCAAATATAGATACAGGAAATATGGTAAATGAAGCTACTCGCTATTGTTCTGACGGTATGTACTTTTCTATTGGTTGCATGCGATTCACGTTCTGACCATGAAAATAAGGACAATGATTCAGTCTTAAAGCAAAATTCTGACAACGACAACGACAACGACAACGACAACGACAACGACAACGACAACGACAACGACAACGACAACGACAACGACAACGACAACGACAACGACAACGACAACGACAACGACAACGACAACGACAACGACAAGAAAGGAAAAAGTCGTTCAGATAAAGACGATGATTAAAATATCAAATAAACAAGGAGGCGATTGCCTCCTTTTTATATAAATCGATCATGAAATATGATGAGGTTTGAGCAGCTCATAGGTAAAATTTTGACCATTTATGACATCCATATTCAGATCTTTATATTGCTGTAAAATTTCATTTTTTTTCTGGTCACATACTTGATTGGTTGGCGATCCAGTTTGGTGAATCTGTGAGTAGCAATCTTGAACAGAATTCATAAAATCATAATAAGGTGAAGACGGTAATTGTGCAGCCCGAAGTACTTTTTGAGCAAGGAAATGGGCAGGGATGATGGTATCGGAAGCTGAGTTGGAAAACTCACTATGATTTATTTCAAAATTACTCCATACAGCCAAAGGTGTACTGAAGAACTTTGCGTTATTTTTTTGTGCTTTCTCTTCCGCATTGGCATAAAAACCAAACTGATCAAAGACTTGACCCAAATTAGGTAAGTGATCACCAAAGAAAATGATCATCGTTGGACGTTCAAGCTTTTTAGCTTCATCAATCAGTGTTTTAAAATGTTGATCTGCACGCTGCATACCTGACAGATAAGTATTGAGTTGGCGTTTATTGATATCTGAAATGCCAGCTTTAGTGATTTTAAAATTATCCTTTCCAAAGCGGTCATCATTGTAATTAAAGTGATTTTCTACCGTAACGGCATAAATGAACTGAGGCTGATCTTTGGACTGTTGTAATTGAGTATGAATACTTTGATAAATTAAATCATCATTTGCCCAACCGCCTGTATTGGTATATTTCTTAAGATCAGTCGCACTGACCATATTTTCAATAGAGATAAAACGATTGAATCCTAAGTTTTGATAAACCGTACTTCGATTATAAAAATATTTGCCATTGTTATGCATTGCGGTGCTGTCATAACCCAAACGATTCATATGTTGGGCTAGAGAATACGTTGGTCGTTTCAATTTAGACACATAAGCCAATTCATTATGATTGAGCATGACATTGAGACTCGTCAGTACTTCAAACTCAACATTGGCCGTTCCACCACCAAAAGAAGGTGATAAGAAATGATTGACCTGATAGCGATCAATGGTGGGTGTAATATTTTTCGGAATACTTTGATCAAGCTGACGCGCATCCCAATGCGCTTCACTCATCACAAAAATAATATTCGGTAATGCTGAATGATCAATTGCATTCTTCTTTGGCAAAGCATTGCTAGATTCAGCAATGAGTTCATCCTTAGGAGGACTAACATCAAGTATCTGTTGAATTCGACTTTGATCAATATCTTCGGTCTTAAAAATTTTGGTATTGACACTATCGAGTGATTTAGACACAAAGAAACTGACATAACCCATATTTTTAATGGTGAGATGATCACCAACCCAATCCCCACTTGTATTCGGCAAAGCATGTACAAAGGAGCAAATCAATTGCTTTTTGTTATTTGCACAAAAGTTACTGAAGTTATTCGTAAAATTTGCAGTAACAAAAAAACTGAGGAGGGCAACAGAAAAAAGGGCATTGGGAATAAGCTGTTTTAAGGGTTCAATGCGTTCCTTTTTATACATGAAATAACAGATGACCATCACTAAAATACTGACGCTAACCACAGTCAGTTTCATTAGAAAAGGTGCGGCCACAAAAGTTTCAGGTAATAATAAAAAATCACTCGGGACTAAACTTGCAGAAAGATATTGTTCTTTTTTGATATTAATAAAGGTCAAGCTAAAGAAAATAACCTGGCTGAAAAATAGCGTCATCCATGTTTTTCTTAAAATAACATAAACCAAAGAGATCAGCGCGTAGTTAATGAGAACCGAAAAGCCATATTTACATAATCTAAGCTTAAATTGGCCATCAGAGAGTTTTAAAAAATCTTGTAAATCCTCTTGATAAAAGAAAAAAATGACGACTGAGAGAAGCGAGCCAAGGACAAATAAAGCCTGCTGTTTAAATGTGGACATTCTGATCTAGTATTAAAATGAGGAGGGGGATTATTATAAAAGTTTGCGTCATGATTTCAATGACTGTGAGTGCAGATATATCTTTTCATTTAGATTTAAAATATACCTGCATTTTTCTGTTGGTTTATGGATTAGGTTCTAGCCTAGGATTATGCGGGATTAAAACGCATAGATAAATCGATCGCTGTTACGTCTTTAGTGAGTACACCCATCGAAATATAATCGACACCTGTGGTTGCAACATGGCGCAGATTTTCAATCGTAATATTTCCGGAGGCTTCAAGTTTACAACGCCCAGCGACATGTTTCACAGCATCGATCATTTGCTGTTGGCTGAAGTTATCTAGCATCACAATGTCAGCACCTGCATCAAGTGCTTGATTCAGCTCATCCCAAGTCTCAACTTCGACTTCGACAGGTTTATCCGGCGCAATTTGATGTGCCTGTTGAATCGCTTGGGCAATTCCACCTGCTGCCATGATGTGATTTTCTTTAATCAAAAACGCATCAAATAAACCCAAACGATGATTTTGCCCACCACCAACGGCGACGGCGTACTTTTGAGCGATTCTTAGTCCAGGTAAGGTTTTACGTGTATCTAATAATTTTGTATTTAAACCTTCAAGTTGTTTAACATATTCAGCGGTTTTAGTCGCAACAGCAGACAAGGTTTGAATAAAGTTCAAAGCTGGGCGTTCAACGGTCAGTAGACTTCGTGCCGAACCACTGAGTTTGAGGAAAACTTCGTTGGCTTTGACTGAATCCCCATCTTGTTTTAGCCACGTGATTTTTACATTTCTGTCAAATGATTGAATCAGTGCATTCACCCAAGGTTGACCTGCTAAAATCATAGGTTCACGGCTGAGAATGTTGGCAGTCGCTTGTTCATCTTCAGGGGTCAATAGGGCAGTGATATCGCCATCGCCAATATCTTCTTGGAGCGCTTGTTCGATATTGATTTGGATACTTTGTTCAAGCAAAGATTGCGGTATGCTCATAAATTCCCTATCGTGTATACCTGAAAAATGAACAATATATTACATCAGCTGAACCCAAGATGCATATGTGTTTAAAAGTGATTCAGTGCAAAAGTGATTTAGAATGCCTTCGTATGAGAATGCATGTGTGGAGTTGAAATGTCGCAAACAGTCAAATTTCAGGTGGTCGATGGCATCTTACACGGAGCAAGGTTTATCCCATCTCCAAATTTTAATCAACGCCCAGAAGACGCTGACATTCAGCTGATTGTCATTCATAACATTAGCTTACCACCCTCGCAGTTTGGAGGTGGCTATATTGAGCAATTTTTTCAAAATCAACTCGATTGGAATGCGCATCCATATTTTAAAACCATTGAAGGTATGCAAGTTTCGACTCACCTTTTGATTTTACGTTCTGGTGAAGTTTTACAATTTGTGAACTTTAAAGATCGGGCTTGGCATGCAGGACGTTCGACCTATCTGGCTCAAAAAGAGTGTAATGATTATTCGATCGGTATTGAGCTTGAAGGAAGTGACGATACTGACTTTGAACAACAGCAATACCATACTTTGGCTGACGTTGTGAAAACATTACAATGCGCTTATCCTCAGATTAAGCAACATATCGCAGGGCATTCTGATATTGCGCCAGGGCGTAAAACAGATCCAGGACCGCATTTTAAATGGCAATATTTCCGAGAACAATTAAAGCAAATTAAAACAACTTAAGCGTTAATAATATTCTACCCAAACATTTTTTATTTTAATTACAATAACGACATTCTTTTCAGTGGTGAATACGATGGCGCTTTGGCGATCGACTTTTATTGTCAGTGCAATGACGATGTTGTCACGTGTTTTAGGTTTAGTACGAGACATGGTTCTACTCAATGTCTTTGGTGCAGGCAAAGACTTTGATACCTTTGTGGTTGCCTTTCGTATTCCCAATTTTTTCAGGCGGTTGTTTGCCGAAGGCGCTTTTTCGCAGGCTTTTATTCCTGTTTTGACTGAGTATAAAACCACGAAATTACATGCAGAGGTTCAGATCCTGATTAGTCGAGTGTTCGGCTGTCTTTTGGTGGTCATGACCCTTCTGACCTTGTTCTGTATGATTATTGCACCTGCGATTATGTATATTTATGCTCCAGGTTTTCATAGTGATCCAGCCAAGTTTGATCTTGCTGTCGATATGTTTCGTTTAACGATTCCTTATCTTTTATTTATGTCTTTAACGGCATTTGCCAGCAGTATTTTGAACAGTTATGGTTCATTTACCACGCCTGCATTTGCACCTGTACTATTAAATATTGCGATGATTGCGGGCGCACTTTGGTTGTCACCTTATATGGCAACGCCAATTATGGCGCTCGGTTGGGCTGTGATAATCGCAGGTATTTTGCAATTGGCATTACAAATACCAGAACTTTGGCGTAAAAAACTGCTGATCCCACCCAAAGTTGATTTTAAGCACGAAGGTGTTGAACGTATTTTGAAATTGATGTTACCTGCACTGTTTGGCGTGTCAGTGACGCAAATTAACTTATTGCTGAATACGATTTGGGCTTCTTTTATGCAAAATGGTTCTGTCTCTTGGTTGTATACCGCAGAGCGAATGACGGAGTTACCACTTGGTTTAATTGGTGTAGCCATCGGTACGGTGATCTTACCTGCACTGTCGTCACGCAAGGCTGAACAAGATCAAACTAAATTTAAGCAAATGCTGGATTGGGCGGCGCGAGTGATTGTATTTGCAGGTATTCCTGCCAGTATTGCGCTATTTATGTTGTCTACACCCATTATTCAGGCGCTATTCCAACATGGTGCATTTGACGTTCGTGATACACAAATGACTGCTTTAGCTTTGCAATGTATGAGTGCTGGTGTATTGGCATTTATGTTAATTAAAGTCTTTGCGCCAGGGTTTTATGCCATTCAAGACACCAAAACACCGGTACGTGTAGGATTGATGGCAGTAGCAGCCAATGCCATTCTTAATATTATTTTCCTTGGAATATTTAAATATATTGGTTGGGAAGAACAACACATGGCTTTAGCCATTGCATCATCTGGCTCGGCTTTAGTGAATGCGGGAATGCTGTATTTCTATTTGCACAAACGTAATATTTTCCGTTTTGGGCCACATTGGAAAAAGTTATTTGTTCAATTCGCGATTGGAAATCTGGTGATGATTGCCGCACTTTGGTACGGATTGACATGGTATGAGGCTGATGTCGCGCCATGGATTCGAGTACTTGAAGTTTTGGGTTTATGTGTCGTTGGTGTCTTGGCTTATGCCATCGGATTGCTAGTGTCTGGTTTTAGACCGAGAGATTTAAAACATTAACCTTGAAGCTTGTAATAAAAAAACATCGCGATAGCGATGTTTTTTTATTTGTATGATTGCGATGATGTCGTGACTTAAGACACCACTTTAAGCAGTTCAATATCAAAAATCAGGGTGCTATTTGGTTCGATAGAATCACCCGATCCAATTTCACCATAGGCCAGTTTTGCAGGAATAAAGAAACGGTATTTAGCCCCTTCTTTCATAAGTTGTAGGCCTTCAGTCCAGCCTTGAATGACTTGACTCGCTTGAAATTCAACAGGTTGATTACGTGCAATTGAACTGTCAAAAATGGTTCCATCAATTAAACGACCTTCATAATTGACAGTCACTTTTGATTTAGCAGTTGGACTCCGTCCTGAACCGTTATTCAGAATCTGATATTGTAATCCGCTAGGAAGTGTCACTACACCTGATTTTTTAGCATTTTCAGCGAGAAACTGTTGCCCTAACTTTAAATTATCTGCTGCAAGTTTTTGAAATTTAATCAGCTGTTTTGCTTCATTAATTTTTTTAAATTCGACTAAAGCTTTTGCCATTTCTTCATCAGATAAATTGGATTGATCGCCAGCAGATCCTTGCTTTAAACCCACGACAAAAGCATCTAAATTAATATTGCTCAGGGTTTCAGCATTACTACGTCCCATGAGGAAACCATAGCTATAACCCATTTGTTCTTGTTGTGAGCTTTTATTATTGATGCTATTGGCCTGTGTTGCAAAACCACAAGATATGAATAACGCACTGAGAATTAATTTTTTCATTATTTATTCCAAAAAAGGAGAGCGATGCTCTCCTTAAAATTGATTATTTTACTTGTACCAATTCAACATCAAAAATCAATGTGCTGAAACCTGGAATAGGACCTTGGTTCTGTTCACCATAGCCTAGGTAAGCAGGAATATATAACGTTGCTTTAGCGCCTTCTTTTAAATGTTGAAAACCTTCAGTCCAACCCGCGACAACTTGATTCAATGGAAACTCAACAGGTTTACCTGATTCTAATGAACTGTCAAAGACAGTCCCATCAATTAAAGTACCTTTATAATGTGCAAGTACCGTTGACTCAGCGGTGGGTTGTTTGCCCGTACCTTGCTTGGTGATTTTATATTGCAAGCCAGAATCAGTGGTGATCACACCTTGTTTCTTGGCATTTTCTTTTAAGAAGTTGGTATTTGCATCGTAGGCAGCAAGTGCTTGCTCAGCTTCGGCTTTTTGCTCCGCAGGAATGCTGGCTAAATTGGTACGCAGTTCTTCCATACCTTTTGCATAAAGTTCTTTATTGAGCAGTGCTGTTGCAGATTTAATTTCAGCTTCAGAATATTTTGATGGCTTTTCAGATTTTGCATCCAATAAGCCTGCAACAAGTGCATTCACGTTCACTTCCGCAGGGATTTGTGATGCCATTTGATAACCATTGGCATAACTGAGCTTATTTAAAACCTCGCTATTCTGGCCCTTGTTTACAGCAACTGTGGTTAAAGCTTGGCTTGTAGCTGGCGTTTTTGAAGCGTAATAAACAGGTGCGAGTGCAGCTCCACCTAAAAGAATTGCGACAGCGATGGGTAAGGCTTTACTCATGATGATTCCTAATTTTTAATCTTAATACGCTACATTATTGGGGTAGCTTGTTGTATGAAGCATATATCGTCTAGTCTATAAACGATAGAGAAATTAAACTAAATCTACCGAAAATAACAAGATACAATATTTAAAAAATAAATGCTCTATGCAATAAAAAGCCAGAATCGAAATTCTGGCTTTTAAGTTTTCAAAAACTTAAATGATGTTAATCATTGTCTTTGGATGCTTTATAGGCATAGTTATAATTATAACCGTAACTACCACCTGCACTACGCTGAATGTCATTTAAAATGAAACCATTCACTTTAACACCTGCTTGCTCAAAACGATTGATTGTAATTTCAAGCTCTTTCATTTGAGTTTTCGAATGACGAGCGACAACTAAATTCACACCTGCGTATTGAGCAATAATAATACCATCCGTGACCGCCAATACTGGTGGTGTATCAATGATGACATAATCAAACTGACTAGAGACTTGTTCTAATAACTCTTTAAAACGAGGACAACCTAATAACTCAGATGGGTTATTTGGACTCTTACCTCGAGTCATGACACTCAAACCAGAGACATTACTTTCTCGGATCACAGGATCTAGTGGAGACTGTGAGTTGAGATAATCAGTTAAGCCTGGCTGTGTATCCAAATCAAAATACTTATGAATATAACCACGACGTAAATCTGCATCGATAATCAGAACACGACTACCAGACTGGGTAAGGATTGTTGCAAGATTCGTTGAAATAAACGACTTGCCGACTTCTGGAGAAGGGCCAGAAATCATGATGACGTTGTTGGTAGCTGAATTCAACACAAAGTGAATTGCAGTTCGCATACTTCTTAAACTCTCAACCGCAATATCATCACCATGATTCACAGCCAGAATCGGAATCGACTTTTTCTTTTTCAATAAGCGAATCCGATTTTCCTGTAATGGAGAGCGAGGAACCGTGGCATATACAGGGAGATTAAACTCACTTTCCAATTGAGTCGCATCTTTAATGCCTGATTTCAGCATTTTTCTGATCAGAGCAATCAGTACACCAATAAATCCACCAACAAATAATGAAAGCAATAAAATAATGAGTGAACGAGGCTTAACTGGTTTTACAGGCTCTACAGCATGGTCAATAATGCGGACATTACCAATTTCACCCGCTTCTGCAATTTTAAGTTGTTGATAGCTATTCAGTAAGGTCGTATATAATTCTGTATTAACTTTTACATCACGATATAACTGTAAATAAAGACGTTGTGTCTCAGGCAATTTTTTAATCGTCTGAGTCATTTCAGACGTTTTTTGATCAATTTCAGCAAGCTGAGCATTTACTGCCGCCATCAGAGGATGATCATTGGTATATTTTGATGATAATTCAGCTTGCTGTTGTTGTAGCTCAATTTTAATTTTTGCCAATTCAACATTTTGTTTTAGCATCAATTCAGCTTCTTGAGTCACGTCAATCGTATTGTATTTTTGACGGAAATCATTAAATTTGATTTCTGAAATTTCAAGTTGCTTTTTCAACTCTGGGAGTTGTTTGTCTAAAAAACTCAAAGTTTGTTTGGATTCTTGACTTTTTCTTTCAATATTTTGTGCTTGATAGACATTGAGCACATTATTAAGAACATCGGTAATATGTTCTTGATCTGTACCATGATATGACAAGCCGATCACACCAGATTGTTTGCCTTTTTCAGCCACGCCATATTGTGAGCGAACAAGCGAAACAGCAGAGGGTAAGGAAAGCTTTGTGATGATGAAACTTTGCTTAAAAGGCACTTTATTAAATAGCTCTACATTCCATTGCCCATATTGATCAGTTTTGATATTGGCTTTATTTAAGGCACCTTCAAAAACGATATGATCTTTATAGCGAAGTGTAAATTTATCTTTATTGATAAAATTTAACTCTAGAGGCTTATCAATATAATAAGAGGGAACATCAAGCGTTTTAATGACAAATTCAGATTTTTCATTTTTGAAAATGACTAAATTATTCTTATAAATGGTTTGGTTTTTATTCGGTTCTATGATTCGGTTAAATAAAGTATCATGATTATCATGAATGCGGATATTGAGATTTAAGTCTTCGATTACTTTACCCAAGATCATACGAGAGTTTAAAATCTCGATTTCGGCATCCGCCACAGATTTAGCGCCTACACCAGGTACAGCTTTGCTTAGATCGCCTAATAGTGCTGCAGCTCCTGCACCTTTACTATCTTCGACTTGTACCAATGCATCAGTCGAGTAAACAGGTGTAGTAACTCTTAAATATAGCAAAGCGCAAATCAAGCTTAAAATCACACAGAGTGCAATCACTTTCCACTGTGCGATTAGTGAAAAAAACAACTCTTTTAAGTCAATAGTGTCGTCAGTCGTGTTCGAATTTTGATTCATAAAAAACTACTAAATAAATTTTAAATATGTGATTTCCAATCCGCAACATAGGACTGTATGTTACGACACGTTTCTTCAAAAAAAGCTTGATCATGTTGGTAAGGATCAGGCACATTTTGTCCTTGCCAGTGACCTAGTCGAAACACTTTACCTTTAGCAAAAGGCCAAGTGTGTTCGATATGTTTTTGTTGATTGCTACTCATCACCAAAACCAGATCCGCTTTTTTGATTAATTCTGCATTGATTTGCTTGGCTATATGAGAACGCATATCAATATTGAGCATATCCATACACGCGATTGCTTTATCATCAGCAGTGTGCCCCACCATGGCAGATAGCCCCGCTGAATCAATCTGCAAATCAGGATGTTGCCTTTTGATTAGATATTCGGCCATAGGGCTGCGACAAATATTACCGACACACACCACTAAGATATTTTGAATCTGCATCTGGATTATTTACCTAACTGATCAAATGAGTAAAGCGCACTTGAGAAAGGCACGATTTGATTGATCACACGCTGCCAGCGTGTTAAGCCTGTTGCATCGATATAAACGATATCATTTTTTTGCATTTCAAATTGATTCGCTAATCCTAAATTACCAAAACTGCTTAAATTTAAATGAAAAACGGTAGATTCTTTAGTTTTTAAGTTAGTACGCATGACATAAATTTTGGCAGCACTGGCAGAGTAGGGGTTAATACCTTCACTTTCACCCAAGACATCACTCAAGGTCATGCCCTGATCACGCAGCGCAATCGCTTGGCTTTTACTGGATTCGCCCATGACATACAGCTTTTGATTTTGTTTGGTATTTACAAATATGGTGTCATTGGGTTGAATCAAAAGATTATGCAGGGAAAGGCCTTGTTTTTCCAATTGAACGGTATTGAGATCATAGGTTTGACCCTGACGAATCAGTTGAATATTGGTGTTGTCACCTGTTTCAGTATTAATCCCCCCAGCTTGACCCAAAGCGGTATATAGACTGATGGGCTGATCATTTAAAGTGTATTGCCCACTTTTCATGACTTGACCATTTACAAAATAACGTCGGCCTTCATAGGACAGCACTCGAACTACAACGTCAGGATGTTTCAAATAACGGGCAAACTGACCACGTAGAAAACGGTTGGTCTCTGCTAATGTTTTACCCGCAATACGTACTTGACCGATGAGTGGGAGTTGGACATTACCACTTGAATCAATGGGATAACCTGAGGCACGGACATTGGATATATCTTGAATTGGAGGGGTAATTTCAGGGTAAGCCCAAAGCTGAATCGAGAGCACATCGCCTGCACTTAAGGTATAAGCGCGCTGATTGCCATTAAATAGATGTGAAATAGCAGAAGAATGTGAGTTTTGTGCATGATTAAAAGCAAAAGCATTCACATTTTGTTGATTCAACTGAACCACGGACAGTTTTGAACCTTGCTCAGTGGTATAGTCGCCTTGCTCTGGCAAATCATAAGTTTGAAGACCAGAGGTGATCGCACACCCTGAAAATAAAAAAGAAACTGTTAAAAAAAGTGATGTGCTTTTGTATTTCACATTCAAAACCCTTAGTTGTAATAAGTTGTTGCTTGAAAATCCTTTGAAAGGCAATTGTATTCTAAAAAACCAAGTTCGCATACTCGTGTGTGTAAGTGTGTCAGTTACATCGACAAATTAAGTTTTATGATATAGTGCTACCTGTAAAAATTACACTGAATTTAAGTAATGAGTAGCTTTATCTTTATTTACTTCACAGATTAAATCTTAAATTTTTAAAACATTAAATGCTTATATGAGTGTAATGAAAAAAATCCTCACTAAACTCTCAAACCCCATGTTTAGTAACTCCTTGTGGATGATGTCCGAAAAGCTTATTGCTATATTTGGTTTGATTTTTGTTACGTCGTTCGTTGCAAAATACATCGGTCCTGAGAACTTTGGCAAATTAACTTTCGTTGGCTCCATATTTGCGATTGTACAAACATTGTCATTGATGGGCACAGAGAATGTGATTTTTCAAAAAACCGCCAAGAGTCGAAAATTTGGTGAGAAAATGATCCATGCATCCAAAAGGTTGCGAGATTATATTTATAATACACTTTCCATCCTTATCTTATGTGTACTTTATTTTTATACAGATCGTTTAACATTCATTTTTGGTCTAGCAACTTGTATCGCAATTTATTTTGCTGTACATGATGTTTATAGCATTTATTTCAATGCGATTTTAGAATCAAAAATAAATGCATACTGCAATGTCACAGCGTTAATTATTTCCTTAAGTGTTCGCTATATCATTGCTTTGTTTCAACTTCCGATTGAAACACTCGGCATACCCATCATTTTACTTACACTCATTCCATTTTTATTAAGAAAATATCTTTATAAGAAAAAAAAGCTGTCCGTTGGCACCATGCTGCCCCATGCTATAAAAAGATATAGGCAATACACTTTTTCGGTCGGTCGAAAGCTTTTGTTGTATTCACTGTCGGTTGCTATTTTTACTAAAACAGCACAGTTGTTTCTCGGTTTAGAGTCGCAATTTGATCTTGGAATCTATACCGTAGCCATGACATTAGGTAATAGTTTCTATTTTGTACTTGTAGCGATTATTTCATCTTATTTTACTGGAATTTATCAAGAAAAAAGTCTCGAAAAAAGCCATAATCATGTTGCACAACTTTATATGGCGGTGACTGTCATTTCTTTGAGCGTCACCTTCGGTTTATATTTGTTTGGACCTTGGGTGGTACATGCTCTTTATGGTGCTGAATTTGTACGGGTCACTGAGATTTTATGGATCGCAGGTTTAGTCACCCTGTTCTCAGGATTGTCTACAGTTGCAGAAAAGTATCTGATCAAGTTCAATGCATATGATTATTTAAAGCGAAAAACTTTTATACTTGTTGTTTTTAATGTCATATTTACCTTTTTAATGGTGAAGATGTATGGGTTATATGGTGGTATTTACGCCATTTTAATGACGGAAATTTTATCTGTAACCTTATTTAATTATTTTTTTAAAAATGGACTTATTTGGAATACTCAAAAAAGAATGTTCCTACCATCTACTTATTTGAAGCGGTAAAAATATGCTTTTGAGTTTAATTATCCCTATTTATAAAGTTGAAGACTATATAATTGAGTGTATTGAGAGCGTGTGCTGTCAATTATGCGAAGGTATAGAAGTAATCATTGTAAATGATGGAACGCCAGATAATTCTATGTTGATGGCAAGAGATTACATACAAAGAAATTACAATAATTTTATTGACCAATTTATATTTATTGACCAAAAAAATCAGGGTCAGAGTGTGGCAAGAAATAATGCTCTTAAAGTTGCAAAAGGCGATTATATTGCTTTTTTGGATTCAGATGATTATTTGCTGGAAGGCTACTTTAGGGTTATTTCTGATTCGATTCAAAGTTATAATGACGTTGATGTTATTCATTTTAATGCAAGACAATTTAATGATGTAAATAAGACATATCTGCATAGTTTAAGGATTGTTGAGAAAGAAAGGTATTTTAAAATCGATGATCATTACAGGGAAAGTATTTTTAAGAAATCTCAATGGTATCCGTGGTTGAGAATTTTAAAAAAAAGTTTATTCGATGAGATTTCGTTCGAACCTAATGTTTATATGGAAGATAAGTTACTGTTTCCTGAGTTATATTATGATAACAATTTAAATAATATCTTAGATTTAGAAGATGAATTAGTTTGTTACAGGCATAGGAATGGTAGTTCTATTCGTTCTGGTTATAATAAAGCTTTACTAAATGGAATTGATTTAGGATTGGTAAAATTTTCAAGTAGACGATATAAGCTTTACTCTATCGTGTATATCCAATTTTTAATTCAGAAACTTTCAATTATGGCTGAGCAAGGCCATTCAATAGCAGATATTTATAAATATTTAAAATCTAAAAAAAACCATATTGATTTGAGTTATTCTCTTAATATGAAGACTTGGTTGTTAAAAAAAATTAGCATAATCTATGTTTTTCTTTTAATTTTAAAAAAGAGATAAGTGTGATGAATAGTTTTTTTTAGCAAATAAAAATATACCCATATTAGTTTTATAGATTTGTATGTTTTTGGATCTAAGTTATTTGATACAGGATAAATTTTATTTAAAATTGTGTAGAGTTAGTTAATGATAAGTAATGATTTTAATTTAAGCTCAAAAATAATGTTTTTTTTGCTTTTATTCTGTTCTTTTTTCAGTGTTAATGGACTACCTATAAATCCTGTTTATTTGTTGGGTTTTCCATTGTTGGTTTTATCTTTTTTTTATATCAACTTAAATGGTATAAATAAATTTCAAATTGTCATTTTTACTTATTTATTTTTGACCATGTTCGGATTTTCCATAGGAATATTTAACTTTTATAAAATTAACGAAAATTTAGTTTCTATATCATCAATTTTATATTGTTATTGTATTTTGTTGGGTGCTCAAACTGTAAACTTAGGTTTAATTACGAAAAAAACTGATAGGCTAAAAGTTTATAATCAATTTTATAATATTTTTATATTCTATATGTTCTTAGACTTAATTGTTAGGATGTTAATGTCAGGTGGTTCTGGAACATTTTATGATTTTAAATGGGGGTTTTTCTATTTTGATTCTAATTTTTCTGCCTTAATTATTTTATTATTTATAATGTTTTCGGTTTTCTTAAAAGTAAACAGTATTTATGATATTGGAATCATTAGATTATTATTATTAATTTTTTTACTTGTTACAACATTTTCTAGATCAGCGATTTTTGCCTTCATTATTTCATATATATTATTAAGATATACAAAAAAAATAATTTCATATTTGGCATTGATTTTTGGATCTATACTTGTTTATGTTTTTTATAAAATGGTTTTAATATATCTTTCTGGTGAAAGTTTTGTTGAAATAGATGGTAGCTTTAATTCTAAATTTTATTTAATATCTGTTGCTATTGATAATTATGCGGAACTACCCTTCATCAATAAAGTTTTTGGTATAGGTATGGCAAATTTTCCTTATTTTTCAAATGGAATTTTTGCACATAATATGTTGATTACTTTATTTTATGAGTTTGGATATTTTGGTATATCATTATTTATAATTTTTATTTGTTTAAGCTATAAAATGATAGGTAAAGACATATTATATATACTTATTCCGTTCTTTATTGCTGGATTTTCACTTTTTTCAGCGTTCATGCCTTTCTTTTTTATATTGCTGGCATGTATGTATATTGAAAAAAATCGAACCATGGATTAAAAAATGAGTGAATTTTTAATATCTGTTATTATTCCTGTCTACAATGTTGAGCAATATATTGCAAAAGCATTAACTTCAATTTGTAATCAGACATACAAAAATCTCCAAATCATAGTTGTTGATGATTGTTCAACAGACAATACCTATGGGATTGTACAAGAGATTGCTAAATCAGATTCTAGGATTCTATTGTTAAAGAATGAAATAAATTCAAGAATTGTTAAAACTTTAAATATTGCTTTAAAACATGCGAAAGGTGATTTTATTGCGAGAATGGATGGTGATGATATTAGTGCTCCTGAAAGACTCGAAAAACAATTAAACTTTTTAATAGAAAATCCTGATTATGCATTAGTTGGTTCCCATGTTTATACTATAGATGAATATGACAATGTTATAGGTAAACTTAGATTGCCTATGGGTCATACTAAAGTGGAAAAAGTAATTAAATATTCTTCTCCTGTTTTACATATTTGGTTAGCTAGATCTGAGGTTTACGCGAAATTAAAAGGCTACCGGGAAATTCCTGGGGCTGAAGACTATGACTTTTTATTAAGAATGTCTTCGGAAGGGTTTAAATCTACAAATTTAAATAGTTATGAGTATTCAGTTAGACTTCGAGATGGAAATACTACATCTACTATTGGTTTTAATCAAAGATTGATGTCAAATTATGTGGTTGAATTATACTATTCTAGGATGAAAAATAAAACAGATAACTTTAGTGTAAACTCTGTAAATGACTATTTAAAAAAATATGCCAAACATCAATCCAATTTTGATAAATCCAATGAATATTTAAGGGCTGCATTTAAGTCAAAAGTTGAAAAAAAATTTATTAAGATGTTCTTTTTGGTCTTTCTAACCATTATAACTTCGAAATATCAATTTCAGTATTTGAAAAACAGATTGTTTTTTAAGTTGAACTCTTAGGATTAACTTTGATGAAAGTTTTATTTGTTATAAATTCTCTAAAAGAAAAATCAGGTATTGAAAGAGTGGCGTGCTTATTAGCGAATTTTTTTGATTCAGATTTTAATTTTCAAATTAAAATAGCTAATCGGGATACTGTAAAAGAAAGCGCATCTTATAGTTTAAATCCGAATATTGATGTTGTAAAAATAGATGGGGGTTATCATAATTTCTTTGGCGGACTAAATGGTTTGGTTAAAGATTTTAAACCTGATTATATATTTGTTCATAATATGGGGCGGTTGGCTCTATTAACAGCATTTTTAAATAAAGGCTCATTTTCGAAATTAATTTCACTTGAGCATGTAGCTTTTCAGGTACGTCCAAAATGGGTTAGATTTCTAACGAAGATCCTATATAAAAGGGTTGATCAAGTTGTTACTTTGACTCAACATGATATGAAGCCTTATCAAGAGTTTCACAATAATGTAGTACAAATTAACAATATATCTCCATTTGATTCCGAAACTTTAGATATTGATTACCCAATTGAATCAAGGACTATCGTTTCAATTGGTCGTTTAACATATCAAAAAAACTTTGAATCATTACTTGAAGCGTGGAAAATAGTTTCGGAACAAGCACCTAATTGGAATTTGATGATTTATGGTTTAGGAGAGAATCAGAAAAAATTAGAAAATATTATCATTGATGATGAAATTGATAACGTTTATCTAAAAGGGCAAACGAGTGATGTTGAATCTGTATATAAAACAGCAGCATTTTACGTAATGTCATCAAGATTTGAGGGGCTACCAATGGTTCTTATTGAAGCTCAATCCCATGGTTTACCAATAATTTCATATGATTGTCCACATGGGCCAGCTGAAGTTATACTCAATGATGAGAATGGTTATTTGGTTCAAAATCAAAATACCAAATTATTAGCTGAGGCTATGCTTAAGTTGATATCTTCAGACTCCCTACGTTTAAAGTTTTCTAAGAATGCACATCAAAACGCGAAAAGGTATTCAAAAGTAGAGATCCTTAAAGAATGGTCAAAGGTGTTGAGCTAAATTATGAATTTCTCAGTATTATTATCTCTTTATCACAAAGAAGACCCTCTGGCCTTAAATCAATGCTTTCAAAGCATATGGCAAGATCAAACTATTTTACCGAATGAAATCGTTCTCGTATTAGACGGTCCTATTGGTGATGAATTAAATGAAATAGTTTCGTTTTGGCAAAAAACAATTGGCAAGCCTTTAAAGATAATCCCTTTGCTAAAAAATTTGGGTTTGGGTAAGGCGTTAAATGAAGGTTTAGAGCACTGTACGCATGAATGGGTTTTTCGGATGGATACAGATGATATTTGTATATCTGATCGATTCCAAAAACAGCTCGATTTTATAAAGGGAAATCCTGATATTGTTTTATTTGGTGGCCAAGTTCTTGAGTTTGATCAAAGTATAAATGATGCTCAGGTGTTAAAAGCGGTACCTATTGAACATGACGATATAAAAAAATTTGCACAAAGTCGGTGCCCTTTTAATCACATGACTGTCGCTTATAAGAAAGACATCATTCTTCAGCTAGGCGGTTACCAACATCACTTATTTATGGAAGATTATAATTTATGGTTGAGAGTAATCGGTGCGGGTCATCAAGTTGCAAACTTAGCTGAAGTAATCTTGTATGCAAGAGTGGGTAATGGTATGCATGCTCGTCGTAAAGGGCTTGAATACATTAAAAGTGAAAAGCAATTACTAAATTTGAAAAAACAGCTTAAATTACAGAATCCGATTCATGCTAATATACTGTTTCTTGTCAGATCAGTGTTTAGACTGATGCCTAGTTCATTACTAGGGAAAATATATAATACTTTTTTAAGAAAGAAAGTAGAAAAATAGAGTGGTGCTGAAAGTAATGAAACGTTTGGTCGATATCGTAATTTCATTGATGGCTTTGATTATATTGTCGCCTATATTTTTAATCGTAGCTTACAAAGTACGTAAGAATTTAGGGTCACCAATATTCTTTTATCAAGAGCGTCCAGGTAAGAATGGCAAACTATTTAAAATGATTAAGTTTCGTTCTATGAAAGATGCGGTTGATAGCAAAGGAAATCCGTTGCCAGATGAGGATCGCATTACCCCTTTTGGGCAGAAACTGCGCTCAACAAGCCTAGATGAAATGCCACAATTGATCAATGTACTCAAAGGTGATATGAGTGTTGTAGGACCACGTCCAATGCTCAAAGAGTTTGTTGAGTTATATTCGCCAGAGCAAGCGCGCCGTTTAGAGGTGCGACCAGGGATGACAGGACTTGCACAAGTGAGTGGCCGTAATGAGCTGGATTATGAAGAACGATTTAAATGTGATGTTTGGTATGTAGATAATCACTCGGTATTAGTCGATTTTAAGATTATGTTTAAAACAGTATCAGTGATGACCACTAAAGAGGGAATCAACGCACCAGGTCATGTCGGCCCTTCATTATTTAAAGGGAATAATGAACAAGAAAAGTCTGATAAAGTAAAAAGTTAATTACACCACATTTAATTCAATTGCCCGAAAGTATTGTTATGATCAAAAAAGCCATTCTTCCCGTAGCTGGTCTAGGTACTCGTTTTTTACCAGCAAGTAAATCCATTCCTAAGGAAATGGTCACAGTGGTTGACCGTCCTGCCATTGAATATGTCGTAAAAGAAGCTGTTGCAGCAGGTATTGAGCAAATCATTCTGGTAACTCATTCATCTAAAGCATCGATTGAAAATTATTTTGACCGTAATTTTGAACTTGAAACCACTTTAGAAAATAAAAAGAAATTTGATCTTTTAGATGAAATCACCAACATTGTTCCATCACATATATCTGTGATCAGTGTCCGCCAGCCTCAACCATTGGGTTTAGGACATGCAGTACTGTGTGCAAAAGATATTGTGGGTCATGAAGCTTTTGCTGTATTACTCCCAGATGTGTTGGTTAAAGATGACAGTGATCAAAATGATCTTTCTCTAATGATCGAGCGCTTTAATGCATCCAATGCATCACAAATTATGGTGGAAGCAGTGCCAGATCATTTGGTGGATCAATACGGTATTGTTGATGTGGCACAATCTCCTGCAGAAGGTCAAAGCATCAAAATGCAAGGTATTGTAGAAAAGCCAGCTGTCGGTACTGCACCATCAAATTTATCAGTCGTAGGACGCTATGTTCTGCCTGCTGAAATTATGCAATTACTTGAACAAACGCCTCGTGGGGCTGGGAATGAAATCCAGTTAACTGATGCCATTGCGAAATTACAGGAAACACAGAAAGTCGAAGCCTATCGTATGAAAGGGCAAACTTTTGATTGTGGTAGCAAAATTGGTTATTTAAAAGCTGTACTACATTATGGATTAGAACATCCAAAATTGGGTGCAGAGTTTAAGCAACTCATTCAAGAGCTAGATTTAACTCATTAATAATTAAAAGATGTGTGATTGGTGATGTATGAAAATTAGTATTTTCGGTTCCACCCTGCAAGCTGCGGTTTTTGCAGGGGTATTCGCCGAATCAGGGCACCATGTACATTGGTGTCCTCAGTTTTCAGAAAGTCAGGAGGTTCAATTTCCTGAATACCAAGATCAGAATGTGAATCAGTTGCTTGAAAAACAAGTGAATACTGGTCGTTTAAGTTTAAAGCAAAATTTCACAGCGGAGTTCGAACATGAAGTGTGTTTACTCAGTTTTGGAAGTACGGACTTAAACCTCGCTGAACAAGTGATCGATGATATTGTGCAGAAAAATATCATTCCTCAATTGGTGATGAATGGTTCCACTTTTGGCTTAAATATGACGCAGCAGCTATCACAGCGGCTGAGTCAATCTCATTGGGCGTATTTACCAGATAATATTCAGGAAGGAAATGCGCTGAATAGTGTATTGGGTTTAAAAAGACTGATTGTTGGTGTCGATCAACAGTCTACTAAGCAATTGGTTATAGAGCTCTTTAGACCTCAATTTCCAGCGAGACATCAATTCTTGTTTATGCCGATTTTAGACGCTGAGTTTACCAAGTTAACTATCTCAGGTATGTTGGCAACTCGGATCAGCTTTATGAATGATCTCGCGAATGTCTCTGAAAAATTGGGTATTGATATCCAAAATGTGCAACAGGGGTTGGCATCTGACAGTCGTATTGGTGCATCCTATTTGGCCGCGGGTGCGGGTTTTGGTGGTGAAAACTTTTCGCATGACATTTTAACACTTTCCAATACTGTAAATGCCACAGGTGTGAAAAGCCGTTTGTTGGATCAAGTTTGGACGATTAATGAGCAGCAGAAAGAGATTTTATTTAGAAAGTTATGGAATATTTTCAAAGGTGATTTAAAAAATAAAAAAATCGCAATTTGGGGGGCTTCCTTTAAAGAAAATACAGCCAGTATTCAAAATTCATCGATTCACCCATTACTTGAAGCACTCTGGGCGCAAGGTGCGATTGTTCATTTGCATGATCCTGAAGCATTGGATGAGGTTAAGGCCGTATATGGTGAGCGGGAAGATTTGATTTTGTGCAAAGATCAGTATCAAGCAATTCAGCAGGTAGACGCGCTGTGTCTGTTGACCGCTTGGAAACAATACTGGAGCCCAGATTTTCAATACTTAAAAGCGCATATGGTGCGTCCACTGATTCTCGATGGACGTAATATTTATGATCCAGCCTATGTGAAATCGCAGGGTTTTGATTATCAAGGAGTGGGTCGAGCATGAGTGCAACCATTTCTCCAAATAATAAAATAGATGTATTGCAAAGCTTAAAAGACAAAGCTTCTAAAATGCAATCGCAGCATTTAGTGCAGTTGTTTAGTGAAAATACTCAGCGTTTTGAGCAGCTATCTGTACAGTTTGACTGCGTAACTTTTGATTATAGTAAACATCGTGTTGATCAAAACATTATTGATCAATTAACAGAATTCGCAGAGCAAAAAAATCTATCTGGCTGGATTAAGCGTTTATTTTCGGCAGAAGAAATCAATTACACGGAACAACGTGCTGCAATGCATTGGGCTTTACGACTGCCTAAGCATGATACTGTGCATACAGCGCTAAGTGACCAAGTTCATGTACAACTTGATCGTATGTATGCACTTGTCGACAAAATCCATGCAGGACAATACCGTGGTTGTACCGGTGAAGTCATTCAAGACGTTGTCAATATTGGGGTGGGTGGTTCAGATTTGGGGCCATTAATGGTTTCACATGCGCTCTCCGACTTTAAAGTTGAAACTAAAAAGCCTTTAGGTGTACATTTTGTGTCGACCATGGATGGCAGTCAGCTTTCTGATTTACTCCATCAGCTACGCGCTGAAACGACACTCTTTATTATTTCTTCTAAATCCTTTGGTACGATTGATACGCTTTCAAATGCGAAAACTGTTCGTCAATGGTTGCAAAAATCACTCGGTGATGAGGCTTGTGCGGTAAGACATCATTTCATTGGTGTTTCGACAAAACCTGAAAAAATGACAGAGTGGGGGATTGCACCTGAAAATCAGTTCCTGCTTTGGGATTGGGTTGGAGGGCGTTATTCACTGTGGTCGTGTATTGGTTTACCGATTGCACTCAGTATTGGCGTTGACGGGTTTAAACAGTTGCTCGCTGGTGCATATGCAGTCGATCAGCATTTTCAAAACACACCATTGAATCAGAATGTTCCCGTGTTAATGGGATTGCTAGGTGTTTGGAATAATAATTTTTTAGATATTCAAACCCATGCAGTTTTACCCTATGACGGACGGTTAAAGTATTTTGCATCCTATTTGCAACAGCTTGAAATGGAATCCAATGGTAAGTCGATTCAACGTAATGATCAAAAAGTTGACCTAGATACTTGTCCGATTTTATGGGGTGAAGTTGGACCAAATGCTCAGCATGCGTTTTACCAACTGTTACATCAAGGGACACATGCGGTCAGTTGTGATTTTATTGCACCTGTACAACGTTACAATGCCAAGCAATTTACTTATGTTGAAAATGCAGAGGCTTTGATTGCCCAACATTATTTAGCACTGTCCAACTGTTTGGCACAATCCAGATTATTGGCATTTGGTAATCAAGCACTCGATCAAAATGAATTAGAGCAGTTACCCGAATATAAACAGTATGCGGGCAATCAGCCGAGTACAACGATGTTACTGAATGAGTTGAATCCGTATTCATTGGGCATGCTGATTGCGCTTTATGAACATAAGGTTTTTGTTCAGTCTGTGATTTGGAATATCAATCCTTTTGATCAATGGGGGGTTGAGAAAGGGAAGGAAATCGCCAATCAAATTTTACCTGTATTAAATGGCGATCAAACCGATTTAACTCGTTTAGATGCATCGACGCAGGGCTTATTGAAAGTATTGCTCAATAAATAAAGATTTTAAGAATGTAGGGTGGGATTATGGCTCAAATATTAGTGACAGGTGGCGCAGGTTATATTGGATCTCATACATGTATTGAGTTGTTAAATGCAGGTCATGAGGTTGTTGTTTTAGATAATCTTTCGAACAGCTCTGTTGAATCCTTAACACGAGTTCAAGAGTTAGCGCAAAAAAGTCTGAATTTTGTTGAGGGTGATATTCGTCATCCTGAAACTTTAGATTCGGTGTTCAAGAATTTTAAAATTGATGCTGTGATTCACTTTGCAGGATTAAAGGCGGTGGGTGAAAGCCAACAGATTCCTTTAACCTACTTTGATAATAATATTGCAGGTTCAATCAGTCTCGTTCAGGCCATGGAGCGAGCACAAGTCTTTAATTTGGTGTTTAGTTCCTCTGCAACTGTTTATGATGAAGCGAATATCTCACCGTTGAATGAAGATATGCCAACGGGTATGCCGACCAATAATTATGGTTATACAAAGCTGATTGTGGAGCAGTTATTACAAAAACTCTCTATCTCAGACGAGCGCTGGTCAATTGCGTTATTGCGTTATTTTAACCCTGTAGGGGCGCATAAGAGTGGACGTATTGGAGAAGATCCACAGGGTATTCCCAATAATTTAATGCCATTTGTGACCCAAGTTGCAGTCGGTCGCCGTGAAAAATTATCGATATTTGGTGATGACTACGATACTGTAGATGGTACAGGTGTACGTGACTATATTCATGTGGTGGATCTTGCTAATGCGCATTTGTGTGCTTTGAATAACCGTCTAGAACATAAAGGTTGTCGCGCTTGGAATATTGGTACAGGTCATGGTTCTTCTGTATTACAAGTTAAGAATACCTTTGAACAAGTGAATGGTGTTGCAGTGGCTTATGAGATTGCACCACGCCGTTCTGGTGATGTTGCAACGTCATTTGCCAATAATGCTCGTGCAATGGCTGAACTCGGTTGGACGCCTCAATATGGTTTAGAAGATATGCTTGCTGATAGTTGGAATTGGCAGAAGCAGAATCCTACAGGTTATAAGTAATAGTCATTTATTCAATAACAAAGGGAGCTGATTGCTCCCTTTATTCTTTCTAAGAAGACGAGACTTATCCTTCAATTAATGCTGTGAGTTCATCAACATAATCTTGCATTGGTTTAGGATTTTGATCTAAACGACTTTCAATATTTAAGCGAAGTAAAGGTTCAGTGTTGGATGCACGAACGTTGAAGCGCCATGAACCAAAATCCAAACTCACACCGTCGGTATAGTCAATTTCAGGCTTTTGATCTTCGAAATGATCAAAAATCTTTTGAATGGTGATTTGAGTATCAGTAACCTTAAAGTTGATTTCACCACTACAAGGGAATTTAGTGATCATATCTTCAACTAAACTTGATAAAGATTGTTGGGTGTCTGAGAGTACAGAAATCGCCAACAACCATGGAATCATACCGCTATCACAATAGGCAAAATCGCGGAAATAGTGGTGTGCACTCATCTCGCCACCATAGACTGCATTGTGCTCACGCATCTTGTCTTTAATAAATGAATGACCTGATTTAGATTGAACCGTGATGCCTTTATATTGTTCAACGATGTCCAGCGTATTCCACACTAAACGCGGATCATGAACGATTTTTTCACCTGACTGTTTCAGTAAAAATGCTTGAGCCAATAAACCGACGATGTAATAACCTTCAATAAATTGCCCTTTTTCATCAAATAAGAAGCAACGGTCGAAGTCACCATCCCATGCAATCCCCATATCCGCTTGATGTTGAATCACAGCTTCGCTGGTACTTGAACGGTTTTCAACTAAAATCGGGTTGGGAATCCCATTGGGGAAATTACCATCAGCTTCATTATTGATTTTGATAAATTCAACAGGGATCTTCAATTCTTTGAATTTATGTTCAATCGCATCAACAATATGACCTGCAGCGCCATTCCCTGCATTCATGACTAATTTAAGCGGGCGAATGCTTTGTGGCTGAATATAACCCATCAAGTGTTCAATAAACTCAGGTACGATATTGTAACTTTGTGCCGTTCCTTTCACCGCAACTTCAACGAAGTTCTCAGATTCCGCCAGCGCTTGAATCTCGTTCAAACCTGAATCAGCGCCAATTGGGCGCGCATTTTCACGGACCAATTTCATACCGTTATAATCCATCGGATTATGACTTGCGGTGATTTCAATACCACCTTGGACATCTAAATGAAATGCACCAAAATAGACTTCCTCTGTACCTGTCATGCCTAAGTCTAAGACATTCACACCAGCATCATTGAGGCCACGGATCATTGCTTGTTTTAAGCTTTCACTACTAAGACGGATATCACAGCCAACCACAATTGATTTAGGTTGATAGATCTGTCCGTAAGCGCGTCCGACTTTATAAGCAATGTCCTCATTTAACTCTGTACCGAGTTTTCCACGAATATCGTAGGCTTTAAAACAAGTCAGTTTAGTCATAATGGTCATATTATAAGGTTGATTTCTATGCCTTGATTATAACGGATGATTTGTAAAAAAAGGGATAGAAGTGTTATTGCTTAATAATGTTTGATAGTTTTAGGTTTGTTCATTTAAATTTATTTAAGATGAATTAAATTAAGTTTTTTATCGAAATGTTTTATGATGACAGTGCTCAAAAATTGCGGTAATGGACATTTAACATGATTGAACTTAGACATTTAAAAACATTGGCGGCACTTAGAGAGCATGGTTCTTTAGTCGCAGCAGCAGGGGATTTATGCTTAACCCCTTCAGCCATTTCACACCAATTAAAAGAGCTAGATCAATGGTTTGGTATTGAAGTTGTGAATCGACGTAATCGGCCAGTGAGCTTTTCCAATGTTGGTTTAAGATTACTCAAATTGGCGGATGATATTTTGCCACAAGTGCAAATTGCACAAAGTGATATTTCTCGTATTGTGCATGGACAGACGGGGCGTATTATTTTTTCCTCTGAATGTCATAGTTGTTTTGATTGGTTGATGCCTTTATTAAATCAATATCGGATGCAATATCCGGACGTAGATTTAGATTTTGCATCGGGTTTTGAGGCTAATCCGCATGAGCTTTTACAAAATGCTGAGTTTGATCTGTTGATTACAGCCGATCCAATCGCGCTCAAAGGAATTGAGTATTTTCCTATTTTTGAATATGAGTCGCGTTTAGTTTTATCCAACACGCATCCTTTGGTACGTGCAGAAAAGATCACAGTTCAAGATTTAGCGGAACAAACATTGGTGACTTATCCTGTCGATAAGCATCGTCTCGATATTATGTCGAAGCTTTTTATTCCTGCGAATATCTTACCGAAACAAATCCGGACCACAGATCTGACTCAGATGTTAATTCAATTGGTTGCGAGTGGTCGGGGTGTGGGTGCATTGCCAGACTGGGTCGTGAATGAATATGAGCAAAAAGGTTGGGTGACATCAAGACGCTTAGATTGTGTTGCACCCGAAGGCCTACGTCGTACGTTATATGCGGGGTATCGAGTAGAAGAAAAACAAAAAAGTTATTTTGAGGGTTTTTTAACTCAATTGGATAAATTTTCTAAAAGACGTACGCACTATTATGATTAATTTTCACCGATGATGATGTTTATATCCTAAGCGTTGAGCAAAGTAACCTACGTTGCTTTGCTTATAATTTGTGATTTATCAATCAATAGAACATTGAAATAGAATTTTAAACCATAAAAAAACCCTCATCATATGATGAGGGTTTTTTTAGAATCTGGAGCGGGAAAGGAGACTCGAACTCCCGACCCCAACCTTGGCAAGGTTATGCTCTACCAACTGAGCTATTCCCGCGGAGTCTGTACAGTTTTTTAAATGAAAAAACGATACTAAAAAATTTTGAGCGGGAAAGGAGACTCGAACTCCCGACCCCAACCTTGGCAAGGTTATGCTCTACCAACTGAGCTATTCCCGCATGCCGTGTATAATACAGGATGGAAAAATACGGTCAATCACTTTATGTAAAAATTGAGTTTGTTTGAATAAAATAAAAGCATTTTTCATGAAAATAACATGAATTGATCAGTTTTTCATACCTTTAGCTCCAAATGTCACTTCAAAATACAGCAAAGTTCGAAGCTCAATGACCTTACGGAACAAGGTATACTCTTAACATTAAAGGTTTTAGAACTGGAGAAGTGTTGTGACTTTAGAACAACAACTGATTGAACGTTTACAGAGTTTAGCCCCGAACCATTTAGATGTGATCAATGAATCAGCGGGACATGGTGGTTATTTCCCGGGTAAAGAATCCCATTTCAAAGTCACGATTGTCAGTAATGTATTTGAAGGCTTACGTTTGGTACAGCGTCATCAAAAAATTTACGCTGCAGCAGGTGATTTACTTTCTCCAGGTAAAATTCATGCCTTGGCAATCCATGCGTACTTACCTTCTGAATGGACAGGTACAGCTCCAGCAAGCCCTGAATGTGCGCACGCACCAAAACAATAAGAGTCATCTATGGAATTACATCTGATCATTAAAATTGTGCACATGTCGAGTGTGGCACTCTTGATTGTGGCTTTTTTGCTACGTGCTTCAACGCTTCTTTTATCGAAAGAAAATGATGCGCCTTTAGCAAAAGGTCCGAAAGCTTTAATTGGTTTGCAACATTTGTCATTAACCCTGATTGTGCTGACAGGTGTGACTTTACTGATCATGAATGATTTACAAGTTCAACCTTGGTTTTATGCAAAAGTAATCCTGTTTTTAGTGATGATTTCATCTTTGATCAAAGCGTATAAAGCCGATGACCGTATCTTATTGGTACAACGTAAAGCGGGTTTGGTGATCAGTGGTGTGGCTTTGATCGCGATTATTGCATTGGTCATGATCAAGCCTGTATTTAATTCATGAGTAGATATTTATTCGCAACTCGATGGTTTAATTAATTCAATTCAGCATAAAAAATTTTTGATGGGTTTATGTTGATTCGAGTTAGGTTTAATTCAGTAATCAGCACAAGCTACATTGTCAAAAAGAACTGGTCTTTAAACTCAAAGACGAAGTTTATCTGTGTCTGAGTGTTTGAAAATAGATAAGCTCCATGAGTGATGATGAAAGATAAATCTGAGCAAAATAAGCTATTAAGGTTTTGAGCAACAGATCATAAATTGACGAAAGCCTATCAGACGTTGTTCAATGGGACAGAAAAGAAATAAGATCGAGAACGAAATGAAATTTAAATCACTTAAAATGATTCAATTGACTCTGGTTGGGCTCAGTATCGGTTTACTTAGCGCATGTGCAACCACAGTGAAACCGACCTACGTTTCGCCAACCCAATATCAAGGATTGAACTGCGCACAGCTGAGTTCTGAGTTCGATCGTATTCAGCATTATATCGAAACTGGGGTACAAACACCGAAACGGACTGGAATGGGTGTGGGTATTGGTTTAGGTGGTGGATGGGGCAGTCGTGGCGGTTGGGGCATCGGTCCATCTGTTTCAGTGAACATGGGGCAATCATCAAATACCAAAAACACTGAAATATCACGTCTCTATGGTGAGCAAGACGCACTCAGTCAAGCAGCACAATTTAAAAATTGCCCTTATGTGCCAAAGCGTCAAGTTGAAGTGAAAAAATAAGGCATCAGCTGTTTGCATGGTGTCGCATTACCCAGCAAACAGCTTTTTTATGGCAAAATGTTTCAAAGCTAAATTGATCTAAAACAGAGAATTAGGCTTTTAAAATTACGTATTTTGACTTTAAATTCACATTTTCTTCATAATTAAAACTTGTTATCTTTTCCTAAGATCGTTTAATGTGTGCCCCACTCAACGTGGTTTAGATGTTACATGATAGAAAGTTGGCTCTTTATTTTTGCAGTGATTGCAGTACTCTTAGTACCTGGACCAACCAATGCATTATTGGCAAGCGCTGCACATCATCAAGGCATTTTAAAAACATTTTTATTGGTTCCGATGCAATTACTGGGCTATATCTATGCCATCAGTATTTGGGCACTGGTGATTCATTTAACCATGCCGATTTGGCCAAACCTGATTCATGTCTTACATACTATCAGTATGTTGTATGTGCTTTGGTTAGCATTTAAATTGTGGAAAACGGCGAATTTAGAGCAGCACAGTAAAAAAAACACCAGCTTGAGCAAATCTCAACTCTTTAAAGAAACCCTGAAAAATCCAAAGGCACTCTTGTTTGCTGCGGGTATATTTCCAGTCTGGACGTGGGACTCATTTCAAAACTATTTCTTTGTTTTAGGTGTGTTTATTGTTTGTCTTTTGCCATGTGCATTGTTTTGGACGTACTTAGGAAAACGAATTTTATCGGGTGGAATGATTACTGCCGATCGATTATATAAAGGATCGGCAATGCTACTTATGCTCAGTATGTTACCTGTCTTTGTGGGCTTCTTTCGCTATTAATTTTTGAGACTGATTTCGAGCACTCTTATTCAATATAGTCTTTAAGCATTCAAATCTTTGTTCGGAAAAAATTTGTGGCGAATAAACCCGATTACACCCGGTAATACGCTTAAAATGATGATCCCGAAAATCAAATAAGTGAAATTATCTTTGATGATCGGCATGTTGCCAAATAAATAGCCGAGTGTAATGAAAGAACCAATCCAGCAAAATGCACCGATCACGTTATAGCTGAGAAAATATTTATAATTCATGCTACTTGCACCCGCTACAAACGGTGCAAAGGTGCGCGCAAAGGGCACGAAGCGTGCAAAAATAATGGTTTTTCCACCATGCTTGTCGAAGAATTTTTGTGTATACACCAAATGTTTTTTATTAATAAATTTGGATTCGATCTCAAACACACGCGGACCAATATATTTACCGATATGATAATTCAGCGTGTCGCCTAATACGGCTGCAATAAATAGTAATATACCCAAAACCCAAGGATTCATTGCACCTGTTGACGCCGCCAAAGCACCAGCAGCAAACAATAAACTGTCACCGGGTAAAAATGGCATCACCACTAAACCTGTTTCTACAAAAATAATCAGGAATAAAATTCCGTAAATCCAAACGCCGTAATTTGTTATAAATTCAAGTAGATGGTCATCTACATGCAAAATAAAATCAATTAATTCCATGAGGTAAAAACTGTACAAAAGTGTGCGGAAATCCTAGCAGTCATCTTCTACAAAGTCAGTATCAAATTGATTTAATTTCCTTCTGCACAAGGAAATCTAAAATGATTTAATCATTCCAAATATAGAACGAATTGTATTTTGATATGTATTTATCCTAAAAATAAATCTAATTATTATAGGCAAATCGAGTCATAACTCATTAGAATTAAGGAAAAGAAGATGTTAAATCCAAATGTGGTGCTAAATCATCTGGTCAATCAAAATAAAATCAAGGCATTATTAAGTTTAATCGCACGTGTGTTGATGGCTTATATTTTTATTATTGCGGGATGGGGAAAAATTGCAGGGTATGAAGCCACTATAGGTTATATGGAAGCAATGGGTGTCCCAAGCGCAATGTTGCCGCTGACTATTTTACTTGAGTTGGGTGGTGGTTTGGCATTGTTATTGGGTTTTCAAACACGCTTGGTTGCACTGGGTTTGGCGGTATTTAGTTTGATCACAGCTTTTATTTTTCATTCAGGTGTAGATGATGCCGTTAACTTTATGAAAAATATGGCGATTGCAGGTGGATTATTGCTCTTGGTCTTGCAAGGTGCAGGAAAATTGAGCATTGATCAAGTCATTGAAAAATAGAAGGATCATTCTTAAATAAAACTTAGATGTTCAAATAAAGAAGTGGGTCATTTCGAACCCGCTTTTTTGTTTTAAAAGCATGAAATATACTGAAAAAAACAACACCGTTGAATCATGTGCGTAATCGATGGAAAAATGTTAGAATAGCGCGCTTATATTCGTTGCCTGCATAGTTGTTTGCCATGACTACCAATACCCAAATTACTGAAGACCGCATCCTGATTTTGGATTTCGGTTCTCAATATAGCCAGTTGATTGCACGTCGTGTACGTGAAGCTGGTGTTTATTCAGAAATGTATGCATTTGATATGTCTGAAGAAGATATTCGTGCATTTAACCCAAACGGGATCATCCTTTCAGGTGGTCCAGAAAGTGTTTATGAAGCTGGTAGTCCACGTGCCCCTGAAGTTGTATTTAACTTAGGCGTGCCTGTGTTAGGTATTTGCTACGGTCTACAAACCATGTCGCAACAACTTGGTGGTAAAGTAGAGCCGGGTGATGTGCATGAATTTGGTTATGCTGAAGTCGATATTCAAGTTCGTGACAAGCTCATTGGCGACCTTGAAGATACTGCAAATCAACTGAAAGTGTGGATGAGCCACGGTGACAAAGTAACTGCATTGCCTGAAGGCTTTGAAGTGACTGCAAGCACGCCAAGCTGCCCATTTGCGATGGTGTCTGATGAAGCGCGTCGTTTCTACGGTATTCAGTTCCATCCAGAAGTAACGCACACTGCAAAAGGTGCTGAGTTATTGTCTAACTTCGTTCACGGCATTTGTGGTTGTCGTAACCTGTGGAACTCTGAAAATATTATTGATTTACGTGTTGAACAACTTCGTGCGCAAATTGGTGATCAAAAAGTTTTACTTGGTCTTTCAGGTGGTGTCGATTCATCTGTTGTGGCTGCACTTTTACATCGTGCGATTGGTGATCAATTGACTTGTGTATTCGTAGATAACGGTTTACTTCGTTTGAACGAAGGCGAACAAGTGATGGACATGTTTGCCAAAAACATGGGTATCCGCGTGATTCGTGCTGATGCTGAAGAGCGTTTCTTAACTGCACTTGCAGGTGAAGTTGATCCTGAGAAAAAACGTAAAATCATTGGTCGTGAATTCATCGAAGTATTTGCTGAAGAAGCACGTAAGCTTGATGGCGTAAACTTCCTTGCACAAGGGACGATTTACCCAGACGTAATCGAATCTGCTGCGACTAAAAATGGTAAAGCGCATGTGATTAAATCGCACCACAACGTGGGCGGTTTACCAGCAGATTTAGCATTTGAATTGGTTGAGCCAATCCGCGATTTGTTCAAAGACGAAGTGCGCCGTTTAGGTACAACTTTAGGTCTTCCATTCGAAATGCTTTATCGTCACCCATTCCCAGGTCCGGGTCTTGGTGTTCGTATTTTGGGTGAAGTGAAAAAAGAGTATGCTGACATTTTACGTTTAGCAGATGACATTTTCATGCAAGAGCTTCGCGCAAGCGGTTGGTATGACAAAACTGCTCAAGCATTTGCTGTATTCCAACCCGTTAAATCTGTTGGTGTCGTCGGTGATGGTCGTCGTTATGCATGGGTAATCGCACTTCGTGCAGTTGAAACGGTTGACTTTATGACCGCTCGTTTTGCACATCTTCCGTATGATCTTGTAGACAAGATCTCTACGCGTATCATGAATGAAATTGCTGACGTTTCTCGTGTTGTTTATGACGTATCAAGTAAGCCACCTGCAACTATTGAATGGGAGTAATTCAGGGATTTCGGACAGCACTGCTGTCCGCCTGAATTACGCCAAGAGCTATGCTCTCGGCAGCTGGGATTTCAAGAAATAACGTTTCTTGCCTAAATTACGGCAAAGGCTATGCCTGCGCCAGTCGGGCTTTCTAAGAGCGATAGCTTTTAGCCGATTTTACGCCCAGCGCTATGCGCGCGGTAGTGTCTGATCAAGGACATATCTTATAAAAAGAGCATTTCGGTGCTCTTTTTTTATGTATATTAATTAAAAAAAATCAGGGTTTTACATGGATTTTTATAATTGGCTGTTATCAAAAAAAGGATTATCCAAAGCAACTGCATCAAAATATAACTTAGTCATTCAAAATAGAATTTCTGAATGGCTACCAAGCTATGAGCGTCCAAAAAATAGTATTGAATTTGAGGCTCTAAAACTTACAATTATTGATTTGGATATTTATAAAGAGCGGAATAGTGTTGGGAACAATATGTATTCATCTGCACTCAAGCATTATGGTCATTATTTAAGAGAGTGTGACTTAAATCGTGGGCTGATTTTTAAAGATGATCAAACTTTTAGTTCCGAAGCTGAAAGACAAATAAAAGTCAGACTAACTCAAAATAAATTTCGTAAATCTCTTTTTGAAATACATCCACATTGTGCTATTTCAGGACTTCAAAACGCTCAATTTTTAATTGCATCTCATATTAAGCCATGGTCGGTGAGTAATGATCAGGAGCGATTAGATCATTTCAATGGATTTTTACTAACGCCAAACTATGACCGTTTATTTGATCGGGGATTTATATCCTTTAGGCTAAATGGTGAAATCATGATTTCAAAGAAGTTAAATCAAGATGAAAGTAGTTTTTTCAATATACCCAACCAGCTTTTATTTAATCTCATGAAAGAACATAAAGTTTATTTGGAATATCACATGGATGAAATTTTCCAAAAATAATTTTGAGATACTTGATATAGATGATTTATTGATTTATCTATTTTGAGTCCAGATAAATTTCTAATAATAAAATTAACTGCTCTTACATTTTCCTCCCTTAGAATTGTCCTATTTCTGATATACAGCTTATCGACCTATCGCTAGGTTTAAACATGCCAAAAAGATAGAATGAAAATAATCACAAACGATAAAACGCTAAAAACGTATTTAGTGGAAAGCAATTGAAAGGATGATGTTATGACCAATACGAACTATACAGAGATTTCACATTCGGATGATTGTGAAAAATACGTCAACCAATTTATCCAAGATTTTCCAATCCGATCAGCAGAAATAGGCAAGGGCACCGTTATTAAACGTGCTCTACCCAGTCGTCAAAAACGCCTAATTGGTGCATGGTGTTTCCTTGATCATGCAGGTCCTGTGAGCTTCCCACAAGGCGATGGACTGGATGTTGGTCCACATCCACATATTGGTTTGCAAACTTTTACATGGATGATCGAAGGCACAATGCTACATAGTGATAGCCTGGGTACAACCAATCAGTTGATTCGTCCTAAACAAGTCAATCTGATGACTGCGGGGCGTGGTATTTCACATACCGAAGTTGCACCAGATACAGAAACTAAAATGCATGCAGCACAGCTCTGGATTGCATTGCCAGATGACAAACTTAATATCGATCCAAGATTTGATCATTACCCAGAACTGCCAGTCGTTCAAAAAGAGGGGATTGAATACACCGTATTGGTCGGTGAATTTCTTGAGACGACCTCGCCAGTGCAAGTGCATACCCCACTTTTAGGCGTAGATTTGACAGCAACAGAACAAGTCACCACACGTTTGAAACTGAATCCTGCATTTGAATATGGTTTTATGGCACTTGAAGGAACAGCAGTGATTCATGGTCATCATTTAGATGCAGATAATTTGGTGGTTTTAGAACCTGGCTTAACGGAAATTGAAGTGACTATTCACGCCAATAGTCGAATTTTATTGCTAGGTGGTGAACCCTTTGAATCGCCTATTTTATTGTGGTGGAACTTTGTCGGTCGTACACAAGCAGAATTGAAAATTGCGCTGAATGATTGGAATAATGCAGATGAACGTTTTGGATCTATTCCATCGTACACGGGTAAACGCTTAGAGGCGCCTGCATTTCCAGACAGTATGCGTGCTTCTAAATAATTTAACAGTTAGATAATTAGATATTCCACAACAAACAGCCCATAAGGACAACAATATGGCAATGATCGCAAATGCAAAAGTACACACCCGTGAAGAACATTGGCTCGGTGAAGTGACCAGTGGTAAGCATCAGTTATTGACCGATAAACCTGAATCATTTGGTGGTCAAGACTTAGGTTTGGCGCCGTATGATTTTATCTGTTCAGGTTTAATTTCATGCACCATGATTACTTTACGCATGTACGCACAGCATAAAGGTTTGGATTTGGGTGAGTTTGTTGTTGAAGCTGAGTTTCATGCCAATAAAGAAGGCAAAGAGTGGATTGAACGTCGTTTATCTTTTGTCAATCCATTGTCTGATGAGTTAAAACAAAAAGTACTCGATATCTGCCAAAAGACCCCGGTGACCAAGACGCTACTAAGAAGTGTCGAGATTAATACTACAGTGGTTTAAGCAGACTTTAAGCGAATCGAAAGCTTGGATTGACTCTCGCAATTGCATGCCGTGAAGTGTGATTGTATGTAAAATCTGATTTTGAATCACTGTATCTAAGAATGACATTTTCTGTAAAGCGGGGTGTCATTTTTTTATGTGGGTGGGCTATATTCAAAGAATAATAAATCCTTTGAGAATGATTGAGGCGAGAATAATGATTACACTGCATCACTTAGAACAATCACGTTCAATGCGAATTATTTGGGCATTGGAAGAGTTAGGCATTGATTATCAAATCAAATATTACAAGCGCTTGCCTAACTTTACAGCACCACCTGAATTGTTAACGGTACATCCTTTAGGTAAATCACCAGTGCTGACGGATGGGGATTTGACCATCGCAGAATCAGCGGTCATTTTGGACTATCTGCAAACCACATACGATACAGAACAAAGATTTAAGCCGTCTAACCTACACGATCAACGACAATATACGTATTGGATGCATTATGCAGAAGGCTCTCTAATGCCTTTATTGGTGATGACTTTAGTTATGTCAAAAGTTCCGAAACAAGCCCCATTTTTAGTGCGTCCTATTGCCAATAAGATTGTAGAAGGGGTGAAAGCAGGATTCATTACCCCTCGTTTGGCGGAACATATTCCTTATTTAGAAAAATATCTTAAAGCTCACTCTTATTTTGCAGGCGAGTTTTCTTTTGCGGATATTCAAATGAGTTTTTCTTTAATTGCTATTCAAGATCGCGTGAAAGGGCAATATCCTGAAATTCAAAACTATGTCGAGCGATTGAAGCAAAGACCTGCTTTCCAACGTGCTCAAGCCAAAAATGATGCGGGATGATAAAGGGAAATAGTCTTTGGAAAACTTAATTTTTTTACCCGGTGCATCAGGCAGTGTTGAATTTTGGCAGCCTGTGATTTCTTTATTGTCACCAGACTACGCAAAGCAAATCATTGCTTATCCTGAATTTGGTGGCGTGCCTACACAAACTGAGATCCAGAATTTTGATGATTTGCAGCAGTATGTGATTCATTCAATAAGACATTTAAGCGATCAACAACCCTGTATTGTGGTTGCTCAATCTATGGGTGGGATTTTTGCAGCCCAAATGGCATTACAACATCCTGAACAGGTCAAAGCTTTGGTGTTGGTTGCCACTTCAGGTGGTATCGATTTATCGCCTTTTCAGGTTGCAGACTGGCGTGAAGATTATCAATTGAATTTTTCAGTGCCTGACTGGTTTGTAAGCCACCATATCGCTTTAGATGATGAATTGAATAAAATTCAGTGCCCAGTTTTATTGATTTGGGGTAATCAAGATCCCATCAGTCCGGTGAGTGTCGGACGATATTTAAAATCACGATTTAAGCATTCACATTTAGAAGTTGTTGAGGGTGGGCAACATGATGTGGCATTTAAATACGCTGAACAGGTTGCAGATTTGATCAAGGGTTTGATTCATTCTATTGAATAAGCAGACTTAAACATTACTTCAGAAAATCCAATAGACTGATTGCTAAATGGTGCTGTTTTTACGCAGTTGAGATGGAGCATAACCATACAACTGTTTAAAGCGTGCACTGAAGTGACTTGCTGAACTAAATCCACAGTTTAGGGCGATCTCTGTTAATTCTTTTTTACTATTGATAATAAAATGATGAGCTCTCTGCAGTCGCTTTTGTAATACATATTGGTGGGGTGATAACCCTGTAGATTGTTTAAACATATGTGCAAAATGATATTCACTGAGTTCGACTTGCTTGGCCAAATCTGCAATGGTTAAAGCTAAGTGTAGATTCTGTTCAATCCAATTTTGTAAGCGGATGAGAGCATGTGGTGCAATCCCACCCCTAACACGCGGTAATTTCCATTGCACATTGCTGTAGTTTTGCAACATGTGGTTTAAAAGTAAATTAGAGGCACTGCTCAGCTGAAGTTGATTGCTAGAATCTTGCCAGTCACATTTGAGTAAAAATTGACGATATGCAGCACTAACCAATGCATCTTTAACAAAATTCTGCTCTTCTAAATGAATACGAGAAGGCTCTTTGTCCCAAATTTTAAGTGCGATATCTCGAAGATGTTGATCCGTATAATAAAGATGCACAAAACTAAGTTCCCCACGAATATCCCATGTTGAATCTTGACCTTGAGGCATCAAACAAAATCGGTCAGGTGAGCCCCCATTGCGCCAACCTGTTGTTGTCTTTCGATAGCTTTCATACCCGTCTTGTACATATAGGCTTAATGTGTGGTGATTGCTACATACATTCACACGATCATGACTGTTATACCAAGATGCCATTTGCATCCCTGAACCCAGCTTTACCGTATCTAAAAGTTGAGCTTTATGCTGCTGTAATTGTTCAATCGTTTTGTATTTCATTTTAAGAGACAGAACGCTAGGGCTTTAAATTCAGTTTAACGATTTAAAAGATGTTAAACAAAATTTAGCCAAAGAAAAGCGCAAGATTGTGTAAGTGCCCGCAAGATTATGTGAGTTTCGAAAGTTAAACATGAGCAGAATAATCACAATAAATCTTGTAGATGAAATAAAAATGAATGCATTTCTATATTTTTCAGTGGTTCTCATTTGGGGAACGACTTGGATTGCAATTTCATTTCAACATGGTGAATTGAGTCCAGCAGTCGGTGTCTTTTGGCGTTTTATTCTTGCGTCTAGTTTGCTCTTTCTTTTTTTAATGATCACTAATAAATTAAAAACACTAAATCCATACGATCATCTATTTTGTCTCATTCAAGGTGCATGTGTATTTGGCTTTAACTTTATATGTTTCTATACCGCAATTGCCTATATCAATAGTGGTTTAGAGGCGATTATCTTTTCGATGGCAGTGATATTCAATGCTGTGAATAATCGTATATTCTTTGGTCACACAATCTCTCAATATTTTTATCCATCTGCAATTCTGGGCATTGCAGGCATTGTTGCATTATTTTGGCATGACCTCGTATCAACAGCGGTTGATTTGAATACATTGTGGGGAATAGGGCTTTGCCTATTAGGTACGTATGGATTCTCCATTGGCAACATGGTGAGTATTCGACATCAGAAAAAAGGGTTAGATATTTTGACCACCAATGCATTTGGCATGCTCTATGGTGCAATGATTATGGGGCTAATTGCATTGTTTCTACAGCAAGATTTCTTTCCTCAAATGTCGAGTACAGGCATTTTTGCACTGTTGTATTTGGCTGTGTTTGGTTCTGTGATTGGATTTACTGCGTACTTCGCGCTCATTGGTCGGATCGGTGCGAATCAAGCAGCTTATACAACCTTACTGTTTCCTTTGGTTGCTTTAACACTTTCGACAATATGGGAGAATTATCAGTGGCATTTGGGATCAATTTTAGGGGTTATTCTTATTTTGCTCGGTAATTATATTTTATTTGCAAAACCCAAATGGTTATTCAATGCCTTGATTAAGTCTTGAGAAGTAAAATGCTCATTTAAGTTGAGAAAAAAAGAACAATCTTAAAGATTGTTCTTTTTTGGGTTAACGCTTCACAACGATTGAATCAATACCACTGTGTTGTAAAGTCTGTTGTGCAATCACAGCTGCTTCTTGTGATTCATAAGGGCCAGATACAACACGATACCAAGTTTGTCCGCCTTCTGTGGTTTTCATCACATCGGCAGAAAGACCATTGAGAATGATTTCCGCACGGCGTGCATCGGCACTGTCAGGGTCAGGGAAACTTCTAACCTGTAAGATGAAACTCGCTTTAGCGGGTGTGGTTTCAGTGGGTTCAATCACACTTCCATCTTCAGCCGTTTCAACAGGTGCTGTAGGCACAGGTGCTTCGACAATCACAGGCGCTGTATCCACGGTTTGATTTTCAGGCACTGCTTTGTCAGGAATAGGCGTCACTTGTTGTTGTGGCAACAGGTCATAAAAACGGTAGTCTTTATTGGTTTCTTCTTGATAATGCGTTGAAGTCACTTCATTGCTACGAGGTTTAACAGGTTCCCATGGTTTCCAGAGCATGAGTGCCACTGCAAAACTTAACACGATTAAAATCAGCACAAGCATACCCAACCATTTTGGAATCAATGGTTTTTTAGGTTTATTGGGTTTTTCAGAAACACCGCGTTGCGTTTTTCCAAACACGAGCAAACCTCTCATATTGTTGATTGGTAAAATGGCAATTTGCTGAGCCATTTCGAATCATTTTTCTGGTTTTAATGTTTTACATGCAAATGGCATATAAATCAGTAAAGCTTCAATCATTGCTTTCATTGGGCTGTACTCAACCGAATATTGGTTGAGTACAGCCGTATTTATTATCTTTGTGCTCTAGCTTTACATACTCTCAGGTGCCGATACACCTAATAAATTCAAGCCATTGTTTAAGACTTGGCGTATATTCACAGAAAGTAATAAACGAGCTTGAGTCAGTTCAGCATCATCACCCAATACTTTGTTTTCGTTATACCAACCGTGGAATAACGCTGCAAGTTCTTTTAAGTAGTTACCCACTTGATGCGGTTCATGGCTATTGGCAGCACGAACAATAATCTCAGGGTAAGCTGCAAGCTTCGCCAAAATTTCAGTTTCTGCTTCTAGATCTAAACGAGATGCAAGCGTACGAGCTTGAACCGCATCGAATTTCACATCTGTTGCAGCCGCTTTTTCTAACATACGGCAAATACGAGCGTGTGCATACTGAATGTAATACACCGCATTGTCTTTGCTTTGAGAAACAGCCAGATCTAAGTCAAAATCAATGTGTTGTTCTGATTTACGCATTACATAATAGAAACGCGCAGCATCATTGCCGACTTCTTTACGTAGGTCACGTAAAGTCACGAATTGACCTGAACGAGATGACATTTGAACCATCTCACCGCCACGCCAAAGGCTGACGAACTGAACCAAAAGCACTGTCAATTTCTTGGAGTCATAACCCAAAGCATCGATTGCAGCTTTGACACGCGCGATATAGCCGTGGTGATCAGAACCCCAAATATCAATGATATCGGTATAACCACGTTGTAATTTATTCAAGTGGTAAGCAATATCTGATGCGAAATAGGTGGTTTGTCCATTACGGCGTTTCACGACACGGTCTTTTTCATCACCAAAATCAGTCGATTTGAACCAGATGTTGCCCTCTTTTTCGTACAAGAAACCACGTTGATCAAGCGTTTGTAATGCTTCTTCAATTTTGTCTGTCAATGATTCTTCACTGAACCATTGGTTGAAAGTCACACCAAATTCACCCAGATCATCTTTAATATCATCCAGAATGGCTTTTAATGCCGCTTGAAGGAATACACGATAACCTGTGCCAATCAAGGCTTGAGAATTGAAAATCAAACCATCAATGTGTTTTTCTTTGTCACCAGATAAAACAACCTTGTTCCCTTCAGCATCCAATTCTTCAGCGAATTGAACATCTGGAGGCACGTCTTTATACACATCGGCAACAGGGCGTACATACGCATCGCCTTCTTGATCAATAATGCTTTGTGCGATTTCTTTAACGTAATCACCTTGGTAAGCATTTTTAGGGAAAACTAAAGTTTGACCCGTCAATTCTAAATAACGTAGGTATGTGGATGTTGCAAGGATGTCCATTTGACGACCTGCATCATTCACATAGTATTCGCGGTCAACGGTTGCACCTGTTGCTTCAAGTAAGTTGGCTACGGTCATCCCATACGCTGCCCCACGACCATGCCCAACATGAAGGCTAGATGTCGGGTTCGCAGAAACAAATTCAACTTGGATTTTTTTCTCAGCATTGGCAGTTGTGCGACCAAATTGCTCTTTCTGTGCTTGAATTTGATCTAAAACTGCAAAACGTTGATCTGCATTTAAGAAGAAATTGATAAAACCTGGGCCTGCAATTTCGGCCTTGGTAATATCTCCAACTTCAGGGAGCGCAGCCAAGATTTTTTCCGCTAAATCACGTGGCTTCATACCCGCAGCTTTAGAGGCAATCATGGCAATATTTGACGCAAAATCGCCGTGGCTTCGGTCTTTGGTACGAGTAAGGTTTCCGCTGTTTTTAAAGTCGGATGGAAGTACCCCTTCAGCTTGAAGAGATTGCACTGCATGATCGAGAGCTGCTTGTATTGCCGTATTCATAATTTATCGAAAAATTAATGTCGCAGAAAAACGATAAATATAGCAAATTTCGCTCGGATTAGCTAAATGCATTTGTACTGAATAAAACTTATCCGTTGATGTTTATGATTACTGCTCAACATTCCAACCAATAATCTGTAAAATAAAGTTTTCAAACTCGAGTTTGAGCTTATTAAAATGTCAGAACAACAACCTAAAATCGTTGGAAATATTCCTAAACTTGCCCCGAAGAATATTGCGTGGGTGTTACCATTATTTTTGTCATGCTTTATGAGTGGTGTGATTTCATTGGTAAATATGTTTTTAAACCTCGGTTTTGTAGAAGGTTTTACTTTTAAGTGGTTGTCAGCATGGATGCTTTCTTGGGCGATTGCTTATCCGGTTGTTTTGGTTGCTTTGCCTCTCATGCGACGTTTAACCGGTGTCTTTGTTCATATGCCGAAATAAAGTCATTTCTCGATGCTAAATTGCCAGACAATAAATTCAAAACTGAATCAATTGAAATCATCAAACGAACTATTTACAGATAAATCGGCTTTCTAAAATCTAAAAATTGCTTACAGAGTCAATATCTAATCTATAAGCAATTTTAGATTGATAGGGGACTTACTCTTTACACGTCACTTGTTTATCAAGTTGATCCGCTTGACCATTGTCAAAAATATAAAGTTTTGAAGCATTAAAAATTTTGATGGTTTTCGCTTTTTTGATGGCTGTTTTAAAGTTCGGATAATTTTTTAAATTGACCAAATCAAATGGATTGCCATAATTTTTATTGTCTAATAAAAACTGAACCGCACCTGCTTGAGGATCATGCGCTTTTAAGATTTCTTGACCTTCTTTGTTGTGCAAAATAAAGCCGGGACGTTGCGCTGGGTTTTTACAGTTCAGACGTAAAAACAGCATATTGCCATCTTTGGATTTGTTTTGCAGGTTGTAGATCCCTTGTAAATCATTCTCGATATAGACCCACTGTCCTGTTGGCATATTTTGGGTGAGTTTTTCGATTTGTTCCAAAGTGGTTTTACTAATATCGACTACACCTTTTTTATCAATTTCAGGTGCTTTAAGTTCTTTGTCACCCAAACCAATCATGGACAAGGCTTTGTTGCTGACTTTGGATGATGTCTCTGAAATCGTTTGACAGCCTGTGAGGGTGATTGTTGAACCAAAGGCTAAAATAAGGCTTATTTTTTTAAGGGTCATATGCATTGTGAAATCATCTTATAAAAGTTATTGAATGGAATAATTTTTTGAATCTAAAATCTGCATCAAAAATGTCTCATGTGATGATCATTTGAACTGATCTGGTTTTATTCTAAATTATTATAAATTTTAAAACAGTTCAAAATTGCATCAAAACAATCCTTAACCTAAATTTGTTAAAGACTATTTAAGGTCAGGCATCTAAGCTCAATCACATCATTTAAATAAAGCTTAATACATATCGAAATTATCATTTATGAAAATACTGTAAGATTCATTATCAATTTTATAAATGTTAGATTCAGTATAAATAGGTTTAAGCTCTTAGATGAATAAATTCCTGAGGTCTTATTCTAGGCTGAAGCAAGGGCGATTTGCCAAATAATTGAGATTGGAAATGACATCTACAAATTCAACGATTAAGCATCCACTATATACTCCGTATGCTGGTTTTACTTTATTAGAGTTACCTTTACTCAACAAAGGTTCAGCATTTACCGAAGAAGAGCGCTCAAATTTTAATTTGCACGGTTTGCTTCCGCATGTGATTGAAACCATTGAAGAACAGCACCAACGCTCTTATAAGCAATATAAAGATTTTAATGACGATATTAATAAGCATATTTATCTAAGAAATATCCAAGACACCAATGAAACCTTGTTTTATCACTTAATTGAAAAGCACTTGTCGGAAATGTTACCGATTATCTATACACCAACAGTCGGTGAGGCGTGTCAGCGTTTCTCTGATATTTATCGTCGTCATCGCGGCGTATTTATTTCATATCCTGACCGTGATCATATTGATGACATTTTACAAAATGTGAATAAGAAAAATGTCAAAGTGATTGTGATTACGGATGGTGAACGTATTTTAGGTCTAGGTGACCAAGGTATCGGTGGGATGGGAATCCCAATTGGTAAGTTGTCGCTATATACCTCATGCGGCGGGATTAGTCCTGCGTATACGTTGCCGATTACCATCGATGTGGGAACCAACAATCCACAGTTGCTCAATGATCCGATTTATTTAGGTTGGAATCAGCCACGGATCAGTGGTGATGAATACTATGATTTTGTCGATGCTGTATTGACTGCAATTAAACGTCGTTGGCCAAAAGCCTTGATTCAATTTGAAGATTTTGCACAAAAGAATGCAATGCCTTTACTTCAAAAGTATCGCGATCAATATTGCTGTTTTAATGATGATATTCAGGGAACGGCAGCAGTGTCTGTGGGGAGCTTGATTGCAGCCAGTCGTGCGGCAGCTAAGCAACTTAAAGACCAAAAAGTGGCATTTTTAGGTGCAGGTTCAGCAGGTTGTGGTATTGCAGAACAAATTATTGCTCAAATGGTTGCTGAAGGTTTAACGGATGCGGAAGCGCGTGCGCGTATTTATATGGTGGATCGTTTTGGTTTACTGACAGACAATCAACCCAATTTGCTAGATTTTCAAAGTAAATTGGTACAACGTACGGAATCAGTTGAGGCTTGGGCAAGTAGTGAAGGCATAATTTCACTGTTGGATGTGGTTCAGCATGCTCATCCTACCGTACTGATCGGTGTATCTGGTCAACCCGGTTTATTTACCGAAGAAATTATTCGTACCATGGCAATCCATTGTGAACATCCCATTATATTGCCGTTATCGAATCCAACCTCACAGGTAGAAGCTGTTCCAGCCGATATTATTCAGTGGACAGAGGGACGTGCTTTAATTGCTACAGGTAGTCCATTTTTACCTGTGAACTATCAGGGCAAGATCTTTAATATTTCTCAGTGTAATAACTCGTATATTTTCCCAGGCATTGGTTTGGGCGTGATTGCCGTAGAAGCAAACCGCGTGACTGAAAATATGTTGATGGCATCCAGTTTGGCTCTGGCTGATTGTTCACCTAAGCTTCACGATATTGAGGCAGATCTGTTGCCTGATTTGGATGATCTTCAAAAAGTATCGAAGATTATTGCATTTAAAGTCGCAAAAGCGGCAATTGCAGATGGTGTGGCATTACCCCTGAGCGATGAATTAATCGAAAAAAGTATCGAAGATAATTTCTGGAAACCCGAATATCGCAACTATAAGCGTATTCCTTTTTAATAATTGCTGGAACTTTCCAGTTTTTTGAAAATTTTATAGATAGGAATCAATCATTTGATTCCTATTTTTTTGGTATAAAAAAATAACAAATTATAATCATCTAGTTTAATCATGCAGGAGTAAAATGCGACAAAATCTATAAAAATAGTATAAGAATATGCTCAATAATATTCATTCCATGCTTGAACATTTGGGGCTAAGCCTACAAAAGCGGGCACTTCATATTCAATTTTCAAATGAAGCACTGAATTCACAAGTCTTTGTGCAACGTATCCAAGGACAGCACTTTATTAATCAGGGCTTAAAAGCCGAAGTGTTGTGTTTATCGACCAATGCACATATTCAATTAAAACAATTCATTGGCTGTCAGGTGGCGATTGATCAAGTCACGGATATGGGAAAGCTGGCACGGACCACAGGTATTGTGACGGGTGTCAGTCAAGGTCAAAGTGATGGGGCATTGACTTTATATAAACTGACCGTCGAAGATGCAACATCTCTATGGCATAAACGCCGTAATAGCCGTGTGTTCATGTCTAAAAGCGTGGTTGATATTACTGAAATTATTTTTCAGGAATGGCAGGCCAAAAGTGCATTATTCAGTGCTGGTCTAAGTTTATCAACTCAAGGTTTGAAAGGGGATTACGATACACGTCCTTTTACCATGCAGGCCAACGAGTCGGATTATGATTTTTTAACCAGACTATGGCGCAGTGAAGGGATCAATTGGTTGGTCGACGAAGCTGAACGTACCGTTCCCTTTTCAGCCAAAGAGATTCAAGCGCAAAGATTAAGGCTGATTGATGACAATAGTCAGTATGAGGCTTTGGATCGTCGAACAGTTCGCTTTCATCGCAGTAATGCAACAGAACGATTTGATACCATTTCAAGTTTTATTGCACAAAGATCCATTCAATCGACCGCAATACAAGTACAACGCTGGCAAGGGGATTTACTCTCTCAAGATCAAGGTGATCTTCAACTCAGTCATCATCAACATAGCGATCAACAAGATAACGAAACCTTGAGTTTAGAACAAGCATGGACGATTAGTCCTGCATGGGTCAGTGATCTGAAAGGCGAAGATCAAGCGACCGCATCGAGTAACGCACAACTGCAAAAACTCAATACCCAGCTCAATCAATATCAAGATTTACAAGCCAAGTATTTTACTGCGATCAGTAGTGTTCGAGATGCGAATGTCGGTTATTGGTTTGACTTTATTGATCATCCAGAAATTGATCAGCATCAAGGTTCCGATCGTCAATTTATTATTTTAGGTAAGCACTTTTTTAATCAAAACAATTTACCTAAAGATATCAATGCGCAAATTGAAGTATTGATCGATATGAGTCGTTGGAGTCGCACTAAATCTGATGAGCGTTTATCCAATGAGCTAAGTTTGGTTCGTCGTGGCATAGCTATTGTTCCTGAATATGATCCTTTAAAGCATCGACCTGTTGCTTATCCGCAACGTGCCAAAGTGGTGGGGCCTGAAGGGGAAACCATCTACGTTGACCAATGGGGGCGGATTAAAGTCCGCTTTGTATTCACACGCACGGATGATCATGGTCATGATGGTGGTGCAGGTTCAAATGATAATGATACAGACTCGGCATGGGTAGATGTACTCACCTCATGGGCAGGTGAGGGCTATGGTTCGCGGTTTCATCCACGTGTGAATGAAATTGTTGTGATTGACTTCTTCGATGGTAATGTGGATCGACCCTTTGTTGTGGGGCGTTTACACGAGGCAGAACGACATCAAACCATGTTCGACGTGAAAGGTCAGCTACCTGACACGAAAAAACTTAGTGGCATACGATCTGCTGAAGTGGGTGGGCAGGGGTTTAACCAATTACGTTTCGATGATACGACGGGACAGATTAGTACTCAGCTTCAAAGCAGTCATGGAAGTAGTCAGTTAAATTTAGGAAACTTAAGCCATCCGAAAGATAAAGAGCAAAGTGATGGGCGCGGAGAAGGATTTGAGCTGAGAACGGATGCCTATGGTGCTGTTCGTGCTGGTAAAGGAATGCTGATTACCACTTATGCTCAGGAAAATGCAATTTCAGATCATTTAGAAGCGACCCAAGCTCAATCCTTATTAAGCCAAGGCGAGCAGAGCATGAAAATGCTCAGTGAAATTGCGGTAAAACAGCAGACTGATGCACTTAATGTGATTAGTCGATTGCCTAAATTTATTCAATCCCTAGAAATTAAAGATAAAGCGCAAGCCTTACAATCTACCGTTAGTTTATTTAAAGAAGGCTTAGCGAGCGACCCGCTGAATGCGCTTAAAGATTGTGGTGGGTTTATTCAAGATATTGGTAAATTGGGTGGAAATGCATTAGGGATTATTGATGAATTTAATAGCTATTTTGAAGATGCAAAAGAAGCCGTTGATAACTTAAAAGAATTTATTGATAACGTTCAAGAGCGTGGCTCTGATTCAATTAAAGGAAAATTTGAAAGTATTAAAAACGGTATAAAGGATAATCCATTCCAAGCGATTCAAGATGTCAGTAAAGCTATTTCCAGTGTTGATGTAAATGCAGAAGATTTTCTCATTTCATGTACTGGATTTGGTGGTGGAAATAAAGGTGTAGATCTTACACCTGCCAAGGCATTAAGTACCTTACAAGGTTTTATGGAGGGGTATACGGAAGGCCTTGAAAGTAGTTCGGATAATAAAAAACAAGAACAAGGTCGATTGTTTCGTCAGGCATTGATGTTATTGGCTTCACCGAATGGGATTGCGTTAACAACGCCTGAGGACATTATCCTTCAAGCTTCACAGGATATTGCAGAGAGTGCCCAAGGTTCGATTAACTTGAGTGCTCAGAAAAATATCGTTGGGCATGCGCAGGATAAGATTAGTCTGTTTGCAGCGCAAAAAGGCCTACGTGCTTTTGCAGCCAAAGGCAAAGTTGAACTACAAGCTCAAGATGATGCCATTGAAGCCATTGCTCGTAAGGTGATCAAGCTTATTTCAACTGAAGATAAGATCGAAATTACCAGTCCTAAAGAAATTGTACTCACTGCGGGTGGCTCACAACTCAAAATTAATGGCAGTGGTGTATTTAGTACCACCGGTGGGAAGTTTGAGAGTAAAGCGGGACAGCATTTATTTACGGGTGGGGCAAATATTATTTCTGAAAAATATGTTTTACCACAGATACAGACTCCGTTCAGTAATCAAGTAGATTATAATTGGACAAAAAGTTCATCAGGTCAAAAAGAAATTTTTGTTGTAAATAAAAATAATGACAAGTTATTAAAAACTAAATTAGGATCTTTAGATGATGAGAAAAAAATAAGTTCTTTACGTTTCTATACAGCACAATCAGAAAATTTTATAGCTTTAGGCTTTAACTCTCCTTATGTAATATTAAAACAAAAGGAGCAAGGGGAAGAAAATATAGATGAATTAATAGACGAAATAGATGATCTTAATGCGCTATTGGATTTTGACCATGTTTATGCTGAAGAGGACTTAAAAAATGAGTAGTTTAGTCACACTTACAGCTAAATTTTATGACAGTTCTGGTCGTTATTTGATTAATTTAAATGTACAGTCAAGATATAAAGATTCATCCAGAGCTAATAGTCAAAAAACAGATTCTAATGGATTATTTATATTTCAAGCATCTCCTAATAGGATTGTAGAAATTTTAGCAAAACCGCCCAATGCTGAGAATTATATCGTTTTAAAAACAATAAGCACCTTAATACAATCCTCAACTAAGTCACCAATAACAGTTACATTACCTCAAACGCTTGAGGAATATCAGCGAAAGATATTGTCGCAATCTAGAGATGGTACGGTAGTTACTTTATTTAAGATTGTTGATAGTAGAGGTAAAGTTATGGTTAACTTTCCCGTTAAATCAAGACCTAAAGGAAGGGCTTCATCTTATGAGCGTTACACTAATCAAGAAGGCATTGTTGAAGTAATATCTTCTCCAAATAGGGATATTGAGATTTTGGTACTTAACCCAAGTGATCAGTTTATTTTAAAAGATTCAGTTAATTCCAAGAATGGTTCAATACAACCTATTATAATTAAATTAAATGATTCATACGAAAAATTTAAGAGTACGTCCACTTTACATTTACTGGATCGGGATGGTAGTGATTTTGTAGTTCAGAACACAAAAGTCGAAATGCTTTTGGTGCGTTCAGGGCAGAAGCAAATATTATCTATATCAAATGGCAAGATGCCGCTTGTTGCTATGGTTGGACAGCAATTGAGGTTTACTGTTTTTAAGCCAGATGGAAAGGCTCTAGAACCTGTAGATTATTTCGCAAAGAGAATTAAAGAGCCCCCAGTTGAGCTACATTTGGATGTAGATGTAACAAATGGAAATACAGCACAAGGAGATCCAAATATTGGTAGGGTTTTAAAAGATGGGGAGTGTACTTGTAACAGAGATATAACAACTGATGAGTTCAAAAAAATAACTAACAGTTCCACAGCATTAGGCTTTCTTAAAGATTTAAATGAACAATTTAAGAAACTGAATATGAATAACTGTTTAGAGAAAGCACATTTTATTGCTCATACCTTGCATGAGACTGGTAGTTATAGGCTTTTGGAAGAGGGATTAGGAGGAAAACCAGAAAGTAGTGTTTATGATGGTTATAAAGGACGGGGGTTAATGCAGATTACATATAAGTCTAATTATGAAGGTTATGGAAAGGCTGTAAATGAAGATTTTACTGATAAGAATAAACATAGGATTGCTAAGGAAAAAAAACATGCAGTTGGGTCCGCAGTTTGGTATTGGCATCATTCTAAAGCAGGGAATTTGACACCGCATGCTATAAAAAATGATCTAATTGCGACCTGCGCATTAATTAATGGAGGATATAATGGATTTGATGATAGATTGTCGTATTATAAAAAGGCCGTAGATGCATTTAAAATAGCAAAATGTACTAACCTTGAACAGACAGTAATAAACCGATTAGATGATTATACTTCTTTTGAACAAAGTTATATTTACTCTAAAAAGGCGGGTGAAAGTTTTGGGTGGGGATTGTGGAATGATCCTCAGGCCAATAAAAAGGGCAAAACAAAAAATACAGAAGAGGCAAAAAATGGATACACTCGTTTCCTTGAAATGAGCAAAGATCAAACATACCCTTTTGGTACTACAAAGGATAAAAAAGGTAATACAATAAGTCGTAAGCGTTATGGCTACAGTGCAGATGCTGCAAAGTCATTAGCTGCAAAAAGGTTGAAAGAACTGTGAAAAAAATTTTATTTCTTTATTTTGCTCTCGTATCATGTACACAAAGTTATTCTAAAAGTAATGATTATTATTGTTTTTCAAATAACAATACAATTTTACTGATACCAAGTGGCTACCCTAATATACAATATGTAAAATATTATCCTTATTTAAAGAACATAAAAATATCCAAATCAATCAAGATTGTAGAGGAAGATATGGGTGAAAATTCTAAGCCTGAAATTTACCGTACGATGAATGAAATTGTAAATGGTAAAGTTTCAGGACAATATACATTTATGTCTCAAGGATATCTGCTGTACGATGTTACATACAAAAGTTTAAAGTCAAAGAAAATAACCCAATTTAATAAGACAACGTTAGAAAATAAAGATATAAATTGTTTGTAATTCTATCATGATTGTAATATTAGGAAAGCCGACTAACGCCGGCTTTATTTTTACCCTTCCAACACGTCTTCCAACAAATCTTCACTCGGCGCAAAGTAATACGCACCATCGACTGCTGTAACAAAGTGCATTAGACGGTCATGAATGCCATCACCACTTGTACCAAACATACGTAACAGCATCTGATCAATACGCGATAAATCTTTGGTATAAGCAATAAAAAACAAACCTTGTTCACCTTTACCATCACCATATGGGAGCGAGTGACGTAGGATTTCTAACTCTTCACCTTCTTCATCTTCAACCACTGTACGCGCCACATGAGCATTTTTAGGCTTAACATCATCATCCAACTCAATACTTTCAAGTTTGGTACGACCAATCACTTGTTCTTGAGTATCAACTTTGAGGCGTTTCCAACTCTCTAAATTATGCACGTAGCGCTGAGCAAAAACAAAAGAACCATCTGCGAAAACACCTGAGTTTTCAGGTAATAGAGCAGTTTCGCCACGATCATCTGGAAATTGAGGGTTCTCAGTACCATCAATGAAACCAGTCAAATCACGACCATCTAAATAACGGAAGCATACACGTTCATCGAGAACTTCAACTTGATCTTGAATGCCATCAAAGAAGGACTGGCTGAGTGCAAAACAAATGTCACTCCGTGCAGAAGCGATATGGATTAGTACATCTGCAGGTACGACAGGCATTTCAAACAAACCATGAATTGGACTTAATTGTTTAAATCCTTGAGGGGCTTGATTATATAAACGAGACCATAGCTCAGGGCCAAACGCGACAGCAGTTTTGATCTCAGCATCAGGATGTTGCGCGATCAAACGATCACGTGTCGTGAATAAATGTTCAAGCTTTTCTTTTAAACCATCAATAGACAGATCTTTTAAACGTATCACAATAAAACGAGCATGATTAGACGGTAATGGTAAAATTACAGATTGGGCTGTCATTGAACGATGGCTCCTCGATTATTTTCTTTGCTATCACTTATTGTGCATCAAGCATCTTGACCTTAATAGGGAAATCTATAGATTTTTTAAATTAAATGGGTCAGGTAACCGAGTCAAATCGGTTTATAATTTGAAGCTCTACTCAAAACTGATTTAAACAATGTCTTACCAAATGTGGTTTGCCTACATGCTTGCATGTTGGGTCATTAGTATATCTCCTGGTGCAGGTGCAATTGCATCAATGTCTAGTGGTTTAAACTATGGTTTTAAACGTGGCTACTGGAATGCTATCGGTTTACAACTGGCATTGGTGGTTCAGATTGGTATTGTTGCTGCAGGGGCGGGGGTGTTACTTGCAACTTCGCCATGGGCATTTTTAGCCATAAAATGGTTCGGTGTCTGCTACTTATTATATTTGGCTTATGTGCAGTGGAAAGCGCCTGTTCAAACCATTGAAATTGCTGTCGATGCGAAACAAAAATCTATTCCGAAATTGGTGATGTACGGCTTTTTAGTGAATATGAGTAATCCAAAGGCAATTGTTTTTCTGTTGGCGGTATTGCCTCAATTTTTAGATTTATCCCAACCGCAGTGGCCTCAATATCTCATTATGGGGATGACCATGATTACGATTGATTTGATCGTGATGGCAGGCTATACAGGTTTAGCGGCTAAAGTTTTAAGATTGTTAAAATCTCCGAAACAGCAAAAATATCTCAATCGAACTTTTGCAGTTTTGTTTGCGGGCGCAGCAAGTTTACTCAGTTTGGTACATCAATAATTTTATATTTTCTAGAGTTAAAAATTTAACCCAACCACACATCTAGAAGGTGGAGCGACATGAATTATTTAGAATTTTATCTTTATGTGGTCAGTGTCGTGATTATGATTGCCACACCAGGGCCAGTGATGATCTTGGTAGCCAGTGCTGGAATTAAAGGCGGCTATCGCAAAGCTTTAGAGACCATTCTAGGAACGAATTTAGCCTCATTAATACTCATTGCTTTATCGATTCTGATTTTAAAAGGCATGTTGAGTATTAATGAAAACTTATTCCTCGTGATTAAGATTTTAGGTTGTATTTATATTGGCTATTTAGGATTTGAAATTCTCAAAGAGGTTCGACTCTCAAAAGATCAAGCAATAGAAACATTAAAGCCCATTGATGGTGGTCTTCAAAAAGGTTTCTTAGTCGGTATTTCCAACCCGAAAGATATCATTTTCTTTTCTTCGTTCTTTCCGCAATTTGTCGGTATTCATCCAGATCTGAATGTCAGTTTATTGATTCTTGTCGTGGCGTGGATTGTTCTTGATTTTTTAACGTTGTCAGTGGTTTATCTAGGGTTTAATCAACTCTCGAAAAGTCAACATTATCCAAAGGTTTTAGCATTGTGTGGCTTGATTCTGGTCTTGATTGCTGCATATGGATTATATATTTCATGGATGTATAGGGGTTAATTTGCAACATAATTCATATCAATTCTGACATTGAAACAGAGTGTCATCACTTCAGTTGAAACAATAGGCTTCTTGTGTAAATCAAATTTTAATCACTATTCAATTCATACTGGAAGTTGCCTCTCCTTTTAAAGGAGAGGGTTGGGGGAGAGGATTTATATTAAAATGCTCATGATCCTAAGCTTATCGCAAAAGCAGAAGGCGCTTTTTCAATCTTAATTTCATGGTCTAATTTTGTACAGTTTTCGACTTTTGCAAGAGATCTAATCTGTTTTATTTAAAATTACAGGATTTTATTTTGCATTTTCTTCAACATAATTTTTTAAATGATTTGCCATTTCCCACTGCGATCCTAAAAAACGATATAAAGATTCAGTTTCTTGTGGAGTAGCATTTTTAATAAAACTTTTATCGCTTAAATCAACTTCAATTGAGCGTTTAAACACGGTTGAGTTTTTAGATTTTTCAATAAACTCATATTTGAGGCGTGCGAAGATAGGGGCTTTGGCCGCAAAAGTGTCTATACCTGAAATGACAAAGAGCTTATTGGGAATATATTCTTCGACAGTAAGCTCCTTGGTCCAATTGGGAATCCCTGGGATTGGACTTGCAATGGTTTCTTTGAATTTAGCTCCTTTTTTTACGTCAACTTTCGCAGGTGAGATGGCTTGTGTTACACCTTTATTGATCTGAGGCCATGCTGTGACATTGGTTAGGCTATTGAATACTTCAGCGATGGGACGCTCAATGACCACAGTCGCAGAACCGCCCGATGGGTATTTAATCAATTTTAAATCGGAGTTTAATTTTTTTGCTTTTACTTCGGCTGCACATGTTAGTGGCAGAAGTAATGAACATAAAAGGGATGCAGCAAGTAGTTTTTTCATGTTTTAACGCTCAATATGACTTGAGTATCAAGATAAAAATTGCAGTAATATTTTTCTAGTTGCCAAGTGTAATGACGGATTTTATAAGCAAGTGGCGTTATTTTGTTTTTAGATGAATTGTTTGTAAAATTAAATGCTTATAGTCTAATTCATGGGCTGTTTTTGCAAGATTCTGTTATTTGAAAAACATTATCCTACAAAAAGCACTGTAAATTTTTTGTGGTTGGATATGACATTACTTTTTAAACTTTTGAACGATAAAAATGACAGCAAACAAAATCGACATGGTGAGTACGATGCTCAAGCCAGTCGCAATGTTCAGTCCTGCACTTGACCATAAACCAATCGTAATACCCAGTTGAGCCACGATAAACGCCATCAAGACCATCTGCTTTGGAGAGTGAGCAAGTAAGCGTGCCGTCAAAGCAGGAATGACCAATAAAGCCCCCATCAACAAAGAACCGACAGCGCGTAAGGCCAATACGGTAAATAATGCAAGCAGGATCATGAAGATCAAACGTTGCCATTTTGCATTTACGCCTTCACTGATGGCAATATCAGGGTCGATCGCAATTTGAATCTGCGCTTTCCAGTTTTTATACAGAACCACTAAAGCAATGATGATGACCAATGCAAAAACGGGTAAGTTTGACCAAGAGATAGTGAGTAAGTCACCAAATAAATAGCTCAATAATTCAGGTCTTAACGCAGGTAAATGCTGAATGAGCAATAAACCCGAGCAGAGTAAGGTTGCTGAACATAATGCCAATAAAGCATCATTCGGCAAACGAGGATCATGTAAAACCCAGAGCACACCTACCAAAAGTAGGGCTGTAAATGTCACACCCACCCAGAGGGGGAGGGTAAGAATCCCTGCAATGGCGACACCCAATAATGTTCCATGTGCCATGGTATCTGCAAAAAAAGACATACGACGCCAAAGCATCAGACAGCCCAATGGCGCAGTCAAAAAAACCAAAAGTGTCCCCATGATCCATGCTGGCAATAGGAGTTGTAACCATTCCATCATGATCTAGACTTCCGGTTCAGGGTGAATGTGTGGACGAGGATCATGTTGGCAAGGTGTAGCAGAGTCTCCATGACCACAGTGATCGTGGTGATGTTGATAAAAGACACGATTGGTACCAAAGATCGCCTGATATTCAGGATGGTTTTGTATCGAGTCTGGCAGACCGCTACAACAGATGTGCTTATTTAAACAGATTACGCGTTGCGTACCTTGCATCACCCATTGTAAGTCGTGAGAGACAATCAAAATCGAGCAACCATAACGCTCAGGTAGGCTACGCACATAGTCATAAAGTTCAGCTTCAGACTGAATGTCCAAGCCTTGCATTGGCTCGTCAAGGACCAATAGATCAGGCTGGCGCAACAAAGCCCGTGCTAACAGCACGCGTTGACGCTCACCCCCCGAAAGTTGCTGAACCTTTGAATTGTCTAGTTTGGCAATGCCTGTATCGCGGATAATTTCAGCTTTAATCGTCGCATCACAATGCTCTAAATCGAGTAAATCTTTGACACGTAAGGGAAGGCTATGTGAGGGATTAAATTTTTGAGGGACGTAGGCCAACTTTAACTGTTTTTTAGTTTTAATTTTTCCAGAATTTGGCTTAACAATACCTAGAATGATTTTAATCAGCGTTGATTTACCTGCACCATTGGGACCAATGAGCGTAATAATTTCTTTCTCAGCAATCGAGAAATCAATATTTTTTAAAATATCACGCTCATCGATTCGAACATTAATTTGATCAAGTTGAATCAATGCAGCTTCGTGGCTTACTTCGAGCACTGTTGGCAAATTCCTGAAATTTCAATAATGCTGTGATGCGCTTTAAATTGGTCAGAATCAGCCAATAGATTTAATTGCTGAATCAGACCTGATGCAGACGCTTCTGTAACGGCATGACATTCATTACAAATTAAGAATGCAGCTTGATGTCCCTCACGAGGATGACAGCAGGGGATATAGGCATTGATCGACGTCAAACGGTGAATAAAGCCTTTTTCTAATAAAAAATCGAGTGTACGATACACCGTCGGTGGAGCAGCAGGACGTTCGGTAGAACCTTTGAGTTTCGCCAAAAGATCATAAGCACCGACAGGACCCGATGCATTTAAGATCAGCTCGAGGACTTTCTTACGCAAAGGAGTCAGGCGAGCGCCTGAAGTCGCACAAATGGTTTCAGCTTCAGCGAGGCGAGCTTGAACATTTGGGTGATCATGCACACCGTGTAACGTATCGTGATGCTCGTGCGAACATAAGCTCATTACTGACCTCAAGACATTTTATAATAAAGAAATATAAATAAATCATATCATGAAGCATGATCTACTTACGAACGGCATAGGCAATGGTTGTATTTTGTTATAATATAACATGAAATCTGAATCGGTATATCTCCCAATGCTACGCATTCTTGCATTCTTTTTACTTTCTACATTCGCTCTGACCAGTTGGGCACAAGCGCCCATGGTGGTGTCTACACATCCTATTTATTTGATTGCTAAAGAAATTACGCAAGGTGTAGAAGAGCCAAAATTGTTGTTAGAAAGTCAAACGGGGCATGATGTTCATATGACACCTGCACATCGTAAGATGATTCAGGAGGCTTCATTGGTGATTTGGTTGGGCAAGGCACACGAGGCACCGTTAGCAAATGTGCTCTCTACCCATAAAAGTTCGATTGCTTTATTGGATGCAGGAATTATTCAGACTCTGCCAATGCGAAATGCACGTGGTGTTGCCTTAAAAAATACAGTCGATACCCACGTATGGCTTGATCCGAACAATGCAGTGCGTATTGGTTTTTTCATGGCGGCACTCAGATCTCAGCAGCATCCAGAAAACAAAGCAGTCTATTGGTCGAATGCGCGTCAATTTGCTCAAAAAATGCTTTCAGCATCTCAACAGATTAAATCTCCAGCACGAGCACAACCTTATTGGGCATTGCATGATGCCTATCAGTATTTAGAGCGTCCTTTAAATCTGAAATTTGCAGGCTCACTGACTGAAGACACACATATGGCACCGACTGTGGCGCAGATCAAATACCTAAATGACACTCGACCAAAGCCAAAAATGTGCTTATTGGCTGAAGCAGGTGCAAGTTCAAGTCAGTATAAAAAGCTCGGAAATGTCACTTTTGAAGCAGTTGATGAGAGCTTTAATGCTCAGCAACACTTCGTAAAAGCATGGCAAGATTTGGCTAAAAAAGCACAAAATTGTCTTAGAAATAGTCAAAATTGATTCAGATTTGAACAGAAATTGTATAAATCAACAGCAATCTATATTTTCTTATACCAGACTTAGGTCGGGAAAAGATTGCATGTTCAGGGGTGTAACTCTATAATGCCTGCGATTAAAAATAATCATCAGCTAAACTTGTCAAGCATGAATGCTGTGAGTGAGTAAAAAATGAGCCGAACTAGTCGCTTGATTGACCGACGATTAGCGAAAGCTTTAGTCATCTTGCAAGCATGTATGATACCTGTTTCAGCCTTGATAGCGTGGGTCTTGAAAGACTCGACTGCGGCTTTGAGTGCAGCATTAGGTGCACTCGTATGTTGGCTTGCCAGTTGTTATTTTTCATGGCAGTCGTTCCGAGCTGCAGGTGCAAGAGCTTCGAAACAGGTTCTATCGAACATGTATCGAGGGTTGCTCGGTAAGTTTGCAATAGTGATTGTTGGATTCACTTTGATTTTGATCAATGTTAAACCGTTGTCAGCGGGAGCATTGTTTTGTGGTTTTATACTCGTTCAGACCATGACGTGGGTCGCTCCGTTTTGGGCGTCACGACTAGCAAAATGAGTGAAGTCGCAACAAAAATTGAAAAGTTTTTTAGAAGATTAACGAGATATCAAGCAGCACGCGATGTTCGTTAACTCTAATTTAGTATTTGACATTAACCAGGTGTGATTTATGGCTGCTGAAGAACATACCCTTACCTCGTCTGAGTATATTCAGCATCACTTAACGAACATGACCTATGGTAAATCACCAGACGGTACATGGAAGTTAGCTGAGACTGCTGAAGAAGCGAAAGAGATGGGGTTCACTGCTATTCACTTGGATTCAATGGGTTGGTCAATCGGCCTTGGTATCATTTTCTGCCTATTATTTTGGATGGTAGCGAAAGCTGCAAATGCTGGTATCCCTAGCAAATTCCAAGCGGCAATCGAAATGATTATCGAGTTTGTTGACTCTAGTGTCCGCGACACTTTCCATGGCAAATCACGTTTAATTGCTCCTCTTGCATTAACCATTTTCGTGTGGATTTTCCTCATGAACACAATGGATTTAATCCCAGTTGACTTTATCCCGTATACAGCTCAATTGATTGGTGCACACGTATTTGGTATGGACCCTCACCATGTCTACTTCAAAATCGTTCCAACTACTGACCCTAACGTAACATTAGGTATGGCGTTATCAGTATTTGCGTTAACTATTTTTTATAGTATTCGTGAGAAAGGGCTTGTCGGTTTTGGTGCTGAATTTGCACTCAATCCATTCAATCCAAGTAACCCATTCTTAAAAGCACTTCTAATTCCAGTCAACATTCTTCTTGAATTAGTAACTTTTATTGCGCGTCCAATTTCATTGGCTCTACGACTGTTCGGTAACATGTATGCGGGTGAGTTAATCTTCATTCTTATCGCGTTATTGCCGTTTTGGATTCAATGGGCGTTGTCTGTGCCATGGGCAATCTTCCATATTCTTGTTATCACGTTACAAGCGTTCATCTTCATGATGTTAACGATCGTGTATATGAGTATGGCTAGCGAAAAGCATTAATTAATATTTGCTCGACTGCATAAGGCAGTTGGGCTAAAGTTTTTTTGTTTGATTTAAACTCAACCTTGAGGATATTTTCATGGATTTAGTAGTTGGCTTATCTGCTGTTGCAGCTGCTCTTTTAATCGCGTTTGGTGCTTTAGGTACTGCAATTGGTTTTGGTCTTTTAGGCGGTCGTTTCCTTGAAGCTGTTGCTCGTCAACCAGAATTAGCTCCACAACTTCAAACTCGTATGTTCTTAATCGCGGGTCTTCTTGATGCTGTGCCTATGATCGGTGTTGGTATTGGCTTGTTCATTATCTTTGCTAATCCGTTCATCGGCTTGTTGGGTTAATTCGCTAAATTCCGAAATCAACTATTTGAGGAATTGCAATGAATATTAACCTCACATTGTTTGGCCAAGCGATTGCTTTTGCGATGTTCGTCGCATTTTGCATGAAGTTTGTATGGCCACCGCTAATCAATGCGATTAGTGAGCGTCAGCGTAAAATTGCTGATGGCTTAAATGCTGCTGAAAAAGCGAAAGCAGATCTTGCTGATGCGCAAGCGCAAGTTAAGCAAGAAATTGATGCAGCGAAAGCACAAGCGGCTCAATTGATTGAACAAGCGAACCGTCGTGGGGCGCAATTGGTTGAAGAAGCTCGTACTCAAGCATCTGCTGAAGGTGAGCGTATTCGTCAACAAGCTAAAGAAGCTGTTGATACAGAAATCAATGCTGCTCGCGAAGAATTACGTCAACAAGTCGCTGCTCTTGCAGTAACTGGTGCAGAGAAAATTCTGAACCAGCAAGTTGATGAAGCAGCTCATAATGCCATGCTGACTCAGCTGGCTGCTAAACTTTAAGCGAGGCGATTATGGCTGAATTCTTGACGTTAGCACGCCCATATGCAAAAGCAGCATTTGCTTTCGCTTCTGAGCAAGGTGCAACTGACAATTGGTCAAATGTGTTACAAGTGCTTAGTGCTGCTGTGCAAGATGAAGCATTTTCCGCTTACTTGAGTCGCCCTGAGCTAACTCCTGTAGAGCAGGTGAGTCTTTTTGCAAAAGTTTTAGGTGAAGACCAAACTGCACCAGTGTCAAACTTTTTGACATTGCTTGCTGAAAACAATCGTTTGGCGCTTCTTCCTGAGATTTACACAGAGTACGAACTGCTTAAATCACAAAATAACAACGTTGTTGATGTAGTGATTGAATCTGCATTACCAATGACTTCAGTTCAAGAGCAACTACTGACTCATGCATTAGAAAAACGTTTTAATGCAAAAGTGGATGTGAAAGTTGAAGTGAACCCAGCGTTAATCGCAGGTGTTGTTATTCGTGCAGGCGACCAAGTGATAGATGATTCTGCGCTTAACAAGCTTGAAAAAATGCGGACTCGTCTTCTTGCGTAATTTTGCTTGAAAATAGCGGCGTAATAGAAGACTGAACTTAATTAAAGATTGAGGTATAGCGCAATGCAACAACTGAATCCATCCGAGATCAGTGCGCTCATTAAACAGCGTATCGGCGATCTGGACACCAGCGCGACCGCTAAGAACGAAGGGACCATTGTTATGGTTTCCGACGGTATTGTGCGTATTCACGGCCTAGCAGATGCTATGTACGGTGAAATGATCGAATTCGACGGCGGCTTATACGGTATGGCACTGAACCTAGAACAGGATTCAGTGGGCGTCGTTGTTTTAGGTAACTACTTAAGCCTTCAAGAAGGTCAAAAAGCGCGTTGCACAGGTCGTGTATTAGAAGTTCCGGTTGGTCCTGAACTTCTTGGCCGTGTAGTAGATGCTTTGGGTAACCCAATTGATGGTAAAGGCCCAATTGATGCAAAACTCACTGATGCTGTTGAAAAAGTAGCACCAGGCGTAATTTGGCGTCAATCAGTGGATCAACCTGTACAAACTGGTTACAAATCAGTTGATACAATGATCCCAGTCGGCCGTGGTCAACGTGAGTTGATCATTGGTGACCGTCAAACTGGTAAAACAGCAATGGCGATCGATGCGATCATCGCTCAGAAACAATCTGGCATTAAATGTGTATACGTAGCTATTGGTCAAAAACAATCGACTATCGCTAACGTTGTACGCAAGCTAGAAGAAACTGGCGCTATGGCGTATACAACTGTTGTAGCAGCAGCTGCAGCCGATCCAGCAGCAATGTTGTATTTGGCTCCATACTCTGGCTGTACAATGGGCGAATACTTCCGTGACCGTGGTGAAGATGCGTTAATCATTTATGATGACTTGTCTAAACAAGCTGTTGCGTATCGTCAAATTTCATTGCTTTTACGCCGTCCACCAGGTCGTGAAGCGTATCCAGGTGACGTATTCTATCTTCATAGTCGTCTACTTGAACGTGCTTCTCGTGTATCTGCTGACTACGTTGAGAAATTCACTAACGGTGAAGTTAAAGGCCAAACTGGTTCATTAACTGCATTGCCGATTATTGAAACTCAAGCGGGTGACGTATCTGCATTCGTACCAACGAACGTAATTTCGATTACTGATGGTCAGATCTTCCTAGAAACATCATTATTCAACGCAGGTATTCGTCCTGCTGTGAACGCGGGTATCTCTGTATCTCGTGTTGGTGGTTCTGCGCAAACCAAGATCATCAAAAAATTGTCTGGTGGTATCCGTACCGCTTTAGCACAATACCGTGAATTGGCAGCGTTCGCTCAGTTTGCTTCTGATCTTGACGAAGCAACTCGTAAGCAGTTAGAACACGGTCAACGTGTAACTGAATTAATGAAGCAAAAACAATATGCTCCATATTCAATCGCTGACCAAGCTGTTTCAATTTATGCATCTAACGAAGGTTATATGACTGACGTTGAAGTGAAGAAAATTGTAGACTTTGATGCTGCACTTGTTTCTTACTTCCGTTCAGAACATGCTGCGTTAATGCAAAAAATTGACGAGTCTGGTGCTTGGGATAAAGAAATCGAAGCACAATTCAAAGCAGGTATTGAAAGCTTTAAAGCGACTCAAACTTACTAAGTTTCAACTGGTTTGAAATTTAGTGTCGGTTTGGTTCACGGAATCAACCTTCGGAAGCTCGAAAGGGCTTTCGAATACTAGGTTAAGCGTATGGCAAATTTAAAAGAAATTCGCGCCAAAGTAGCTAGTATCAAGAGCACGCAAAAGATTACTCGAGCGATGCAAATGGTAGCAGCTTCTAAGATGCGTCGTGCGCAAGAGCGCATGGCTCAAGGCCGTCCGTATGCCGAAAATATGCACCGTGTAATTGCTCATTTGGTTCAAGCGAATCCTGAATACAAACACCGTTATATGGTTGAACGTCCTGTAAAGCGCGTTGGCTATATTATTGTATCTTCAGATCGTGGCCTTGCTGGTGGTTTGAACATTAACTTGTTCAAGAAAGTGGTCAAACACGTTCAACAGCAACAAGAGCAGTCAATTGAAGTTCAATTTGCTTTAATTGGTCAAAAAGCGGTTTCGTTTTTTAAAAACTACGGCGGTAAAGTTCTTGGTGCAACGACGCAAGTCGGTGATACACCAAGTCTTGAGCAGTTATCTGGTTCTGTACAGGTGATGTTAGACGCTTATGATAAAGGCGAGTTAGATCGTATTTATCTAGTGTCAAATGGCTTTGTCAATGCCATGACTCAAAATCAAAAGATCGAACAACTTGTTCCATTGGCTGCGGCTGATGAGGGCGAGAATCTGAACCGTCAATACGGTTGGGATTACATCTACGAACCTGAAGCTGAAGAGCTTCTAAATGGTTTGTTGGTTCGCTATATCGAGTCTGTGGTGTATCAAGGCGTGATTGAAAACATCGCGTGTGAGCAGTCTGCACGTATGGTTGCTATGAAAGCAGCAACTGACAATGCGGGCGAGATCATTAAGAGCCTACAACTTATTTATAACAAGCTGCGTCAAGCCGCGATTACTCAGGAAATTTCTGAGATCGTTGGTGGTGCCGCTGCCGTTTAACATTATTTTGAATTGAGGAGACAGCAATGAATAGCGGTCGTATCATTCAGATCATCGGCGCGGTAATCGACGTCGAGTTTGAACGCAACAGCGTTCCTAAGATCTATGACGCTCTCCAAGTAGATGGTACTGAAACTACTTTAGAAGTTCAGCAACAACTTGGTGATGGCGTAGTTCGTACTATTGCAATGGGTTCTACTGAAGGCCTTAAGCGTGGTTTGAACGTAGTTAACACTGGCGCTCCAATCTCTGTACCTGTAGGTACAGCATGTTTGGGTCGTATCATGGACGTTCTTGGTCGCCCAATCGACGAAGCTGGTCCTGTTGCGACTGAAGAGCGTTTACCAATTCACCGCTCAGCACCTTCTTATGCTGAACAAGCAGCTTCTACTGACCTTTTAGAAACTGGTATTAAAGTCATCGACTTACTATGCCCGTTCGCGAAAGGTGGTAAAGTTGGTCTGTTCGGTGGTGCCGGTGTTGGTAAAACTGTAAACATGATGGAATTGATCAACAACATCGCGAAAGCTCACTCAGGTTTATCTGTGTTTGCTGGTGTTGGTGAGCGTACTCGTGAAGGTAATGACTTCTATCACGAAATGAAAGATTCTAACGTTCTTGACAAAGTAGCAATGGTCTACGGTCAGATGAACGAGCCACCAGGTAACCGTTTACGCGTAGCGTTGACTGGTTTGACGATGGCTGAGTATTTCCGTGACGAGAAAGACGAAAACGGTAAAGGCCGTGACGTACTATTGTTCGTAGATAACATCTATCGTTATACACTAGCGGGTACTGAAGTATCAGCACTGCTAGGTCGTATGCCATCTGCTGTAGGTTACCAGCCTACGCTTGCAGAAGAGATGGGTGTTCTTCAAGAACGTATTACATCGACTAAGTCTGGTTCTATTACGTCAATCCAAGCGGTATACGTACCTGCCGATGACTTAACAGATCCATCGCCTGCAACTACCTTCGCTCACTTAGACGCAACTGTAGTATTGAGCCGTGACATCGCATCTTCTGGTATTTACCCAGCGATCGATCCACTTGACTCAACTTCACGCCAGCTTGACCCGCTAGTTGTTGGTCAAGAGCATTACGAAATTGCTCGTTCAGTTCAAAACGTTCTTCAACGTTATAAAGAATTGAAAGACATTATCGCAATTCTTGGTATGGATGAGCTTGCAGAAGAAGATAAATTGGTTGTTTACCGTGCGCGTAAAATCCAACGTTTCTTCTCTCAACCGTTCCACGTAGCTGAAGTATTTACTGGCGCGCCTGGTAAATTAGTATCTCTTAAAGAAACGATTCGTGGCTTTAAAGGTCTTCTAGCTGGTGAATACGATCACATCCCAGAACAAGCGTTCTATATGGTTGGTGGTATTGACGAAGTAATTGCTAAAGCTGAGAAACTTTAATTAGTTCCCTAATTTAGGAGATTCTCATGTCGACTATGCAATGTGACGTTGTAAGTGTTAAAGAGTCTTTGTACTCTGGCACTGTAACTATGCTAATTGCCAAAGGTGCTGGTGGTGAGTTGGGTATTATGCCTGGCCATGCGCCATTAGTAACTTTGCTTCAACCGGGCGCAATTCGCGTTCAGTTGGAAAACGGTACAGAAGAATTAATCTATGTATCGGGTGGTGTTCTTGAAGTTCAGCCGCATGTCGTTACGATTCTTGCAGATACTGCAATTCGTGCCGAAAACTTAGATGAAGCTGCAATTCTTGAAGCGCGTAAAAACGCTGAAGCTTTGCTTGCGAATCAAAAGAGCGAGTTGGACACTGCTGCTGCACTTGCTGTCTTGGCAGAAACTGTTGCTCAGTTGGAAACGATCCGCAAAATCAAAAACCGCGCTCAATAAGAGACGGTTCGAGATTGAAAAACCACCCGAAAGGGTGGTTTTTTTATGGTATAAACATATATAAATAAAGGGAATTTTTATGATTAAAGCATCGTTTTTTTATCGGGGATTCATTTTTTTAGCTTTCGTTACTTATATTATTTGTTTTGTAATTGCTGTAATTTATATGCAAGGAAGTTATTGGGATGAAATATTAAAAGCATTAACTACTCCAATAAGTTTTACGATATTTATTGCATTCTTTGCAATGGCTTTTGCATTAGAAAACTATCTTAGAAAAACCGATTTAGATATAGCGGGTAGTGTAGAAATTTATAATTATAAGCCTAAAAAAAGCGGATATGGTTATGATACTAGTGTTGTAAGTTTTCAACTAAATAACTATAAAGATAAGACAGTTGTTATCTATAAGGTTTATCTACGATTGGAAGAAAATTTATATATTGAACTATTAGATACAAGTAAGGAGCCAATATTACTAAAGGCTTATGATACCTATTTTAAAGAGTTGAAAAAAACACTTTATTATGAAAAAGAAAATAAACCTAAATTAATAAATAATATTAATCTTGGTAATTCAGATATTTATTTAGATACAAATGAAGGTAGATATAAGGTAAAGAAAAAAATAGAGAATTGGGCACCTAAGAAAGAGAAAACTTTAATTCCAATTACAACAACTAAAGAGTATGAATTTGACGTTAAATTTTACATCCGAGAAAATTCTCCAATTTCATTACAGCCTACAATATATGCTGTTAATTTTGGGCAAGAAATTATAAAAATAAACGGAAAACATGTAAATATTAAAAATATTGAAAATGTTGAGGAGTTATAGCTAAAAATCCAATATGAGCTACAATAGAAAAAACACTAAGATTTAGGATCATGCCAAAAACATATTCTGTCGATTTACGCGAAAAAGTCATGCAGTTTTATAAAGAATCACAGCATAAATCCAAAACGTGTGAACTGTTTAATATTGCAAGAACCACCCTAGATGATTGGATCCTACTCGAACAGCAGACTGGTCAGCTC